>CAYVAO010000191.1:0-4965 GCA_964448895.1 uncultured Christensenella sp. | reverse complement strand
AGAGCCCGCTTGAGCTGATGGAAGAGAGCGAATCCACACTCGGTAACCGCGCGTACCCTATGAACTGTCCGATTGGCGTGGACGGAGATTTCCGCGGCGTATACGATCGTAGAACCAATCGCATCGAGCTGTTTGCGGGCGGCAGCCACGGGCAGGAGACCACGGTCTCCGATGAAGGTGATCTGGAGGATGAGCGCTTCCGCACGATTCTCGGAGATTATTTATACGATCATCTGCTGGAAGAGATTGAGCTTTTAGAGATCCCTGGCGATGAGTTGGATATGGACAAAGTGCGTGCGGGGGAACTCACGCCGATGTATTTCGGCAGCGCGATGACCAACTTTGGCGTGCGTCCGTTTTTGGAGGCGTTTATCGAGATGGCGCCGTCGCCCAACGCAAAGCGACATAGCGGTGGCAGCGTGGAGCCGGACAGCACGGATTTTTCCGGCTTTATCTTCAAGATTCAGGCGAATATGGATCCCGCGCACCGCGACCGCATCGCGTTTATGCGCATCTGCTCCGGCAAGTTCGAAAAAGGCATGGAGGTCGTCCACCAGCGCACGAATAAGACGATTCGCCTCGCGCAGTCTCAGCAGTTTATGGCGCAGGAGCGCGTGAGCGTGGAAGAAGCGTATGCGGGTGATATCATCGGCGTGTTTGATCCCGGCTGTTTCCTGATCGGAGATACGCTATGCAACGGCAAAAACGCCTTCAAGTTTGAGGGAATCCCGATGTTCCCGTCCGAGCATTTCGCCGAGGTCAACGCGGTGGATTCCGGCAAACGCAAGCAGTTCCTCAAGGGGATCAAGCAGATCTCGGAAGAGGGCGCGATTCAGGTGTTTAAACAACCGGATCTCGGCATCGAGCGCTTCACGATAGGCGTTGCGGGCGCGCTTCAGTTTGAGGTGCTCGAATATCGCCTGAAGAACGAATATAACGTGGAGATCAGTATTCGAAAGCTACCGTATCAGCTTGCGCGTTGGATCGTGACCGAACATTTCAACAAAGAAATGCTGGCGTATACGGACACGTTGCTGTTGGAAGACCAATACCAGCGCCCGGTGGTGCTCTTCAAAAACGAATGGTCACTCAGCCGCATGGAGGAGAAGAACAAGGACGTAAAGTTCCTCGATATCGCGCCGGTCAATTAAATGAGAGTGAAAGGCATGTTTTGATTGACATGCTTTTTCTTTACGCTTAGAATGAGTGAGTGGTCACTCATTATTTGCGAATTACTGTTACTTGAACGAATGAGGAAACAAAATGGAACGAAACAACTACGATATTCAGGATTTTTTGCAGGATTACACAGAATCGTCGCCGGATAAAGAGATTCGAATCATCAACGCCGCGATCAACATCTTCTCCGAAAAGGGATTTGAATCGACCCGGACAAAGGAGATAGCCGAGCGCGCAGGCGTTGCGGAAGGTACTATTTTTCGTTACTTCCCAAACAAAAACGCAATACTCGAACGCATGGTTCCGCTATTGATCCGGGTGATGCTGCCGCGTTTCAGCGGGCCGATCGAGAAGATATTATCGTCGCATACGAGCGATCCGGTCGAAGAGATTTGGAAAGAGATTTTAATCGATCGCATCCAGATGATTCAGGATAACGGGCGTTTCATTCGCTCCGTGCTGCCGGAGCTCATCCATCGAGCGCCTCTACTGAACCAAATGAAGAGCACAATCCTGCCGGTGATCGAACAGTATGTTTCAAAAACGGTCGATTACGGCAAAGCGCGCGGCGAGCTGGATGAAGCGTTGGATGCTAAACTCGTCATGCAGCAATTGCTGGGGTTCATACTGACCTACAGCATGTTCGGTGCCGACGATAAGAAGGACACGGAACAAGCGGTACAGGAATTTATCACATACGCGATGCGGGGATGGAGAGGCATATGCAAACCATAACGGCGACAAAGCTCGTGAAGCGATTCGGCAAAGAAGAGGTGCTCAGCGGCGTTGATCTTACGCTGCAAGCGGGCGAAATTCTCGGCGTGCTCGGGCCTTCGGGCGCGGGAAAAACGACGCTGGTGAAGTGTCTTCTTGGCACGCTCAAGCTGGACGGCGGCATGGTCAGCATCTGCGATACGCAAATGCCAAACTTGAACCTGATGGATCGAATCGGATACATGGCGCAGCAGGACGCGCTCTATGAAGACTTGACCGGACTGCAAAACCTCGTCTTTTTTGCGCAGCTTAAGGGCATGAAGAAACGCGAGGCTACGCAGCAGGCACACGAGCTGATGCGGCTCGTCGCGCTGGAAAAGGACGAGAATAAAAAAGTCGTCTATTTTTCCGGCGGCATGAAGCGAAGGCTTTCGCTCACCGCCGCGCTGATTGGGAATCCGGATGTTATCGTACTGGACGAACCGACCGTCGGTATCGATCCAGTGTTGCGGGAACTGTTTTGGTCGGAGTTTCAGCGGCTCAAGTCGCTCGGTCGATCGATCATCGTCACGACGCATGTGATGGACGAGGCGGAAAAATGCGACCGGCTGATCCTGATTCGCTCCGGCGCCATCATCGAAGACGGCACGCCGGATGAGCTCAAACAAAAGACTTCTTTTGGAACGCTGGAGGCCGCCTATATCGCCTCGGCAAAACAACAGACGAGGGCGGGAGGCAACGCATGAAGATATTCGTAATCGCGGGCAGACTCATCCGCCAAATCGCGGGGGACAAGCGCACGCTGGTGGTAATGCTGATCGCTCCCGTACTCATCATGTCGCTATTATATCTCTTGCTTGGCAACGGGGTTACCAAGGCACATATCGACATCGTCTCCACGGACTATGTGGCGAGCGAAGCCATGGAGGACGTTGCCGACATCACGCTTGTCTCCTCGGAAGCGGAGGCGATTGACCGATTGACGGATGGCAAGAGCGACGGCTACATCTGCGAAGATCGCTATGTCGCAGAAGGGACGGACCCTTCGCTCTCCGCGCTCGCCAAGCGCGCGTTTCTCCTCTATGCGCAGGAGCAAAACATGTCGTCTCTGCCCGCGCAGTTTGCTAACCAGGCGGAGAGCCTCATGAAGCAGCCGGATGTGGACTTGTATTACGGTTCGGCGGACTTTGAGCAGTTTGATTTTCTCGCGCCGAGCATGATGGGGTTTATCATCTTTTTTCTCGTGTTCCTGCTTGCGGGTATCGCGTTTTTGCGCGAACGCATCAGCGGCACGCTGGATCGAATCCTCGTTTCTTCCTTGCGCAGAGGTCAGCTCGTCTCCGGCTACTTTCTTGGCTTTGGCGTGTTTGCCGCGCTGCAAACCATCGTGATTCAGCTGTACCTGATGTATGTGCTCAAGATTCACACCGGAACCGACGTTTTGCTGGTACTGCTGATCAATCTCACGATCGCCGGTACCTCGCTCGCCATGGGAACGCTGTTTTCCGCGTTTGCGCGAAACGAGTTTCAGTTGTTTCAGTTTATCCCGATCGTGATTATTCCGCAGGTGATGTTTTGCGGGCTCTTCAATCTGCGCGAAACACCGCAGGCGGTGCAATACCTCGCGAAGATATTTCCGCTCACCTACGGCGCGGACGCGCTCAGAAAGGTAATGCTGCGCGGCGCGGGATTTTCGGAGGTTTTACTCGATCTTCTGATCATGCTGGGGTTTACGGCGCTGTTCTTCCTGCTCAATATTCAGGTGCTAAAGAAATACCGTACCCTGTAGAAAACTTGTGAATTTAGAAAAAGAATCCGAAAAACGGGTTCTTTTTTTTCGTTCAGTCGAGTATGATAGGTTCAATCGTTGATAGATGGAGAAGAGTATGATCGATTTTCAAAACGCAGTGTTCTTTAATTTGAGTCCCGTTCCGAATACTACTTTTTCAAAGCTGATCGAACCGATGTTTGTCCCCGGCGAAGAGATACTTTGCTCGTTTCAAACCGTTCGGGATGGTGTGGTTTTCACCAACAAGCGCATCTTTTCGATCAATGTGCAGGGCATTACTGGCAAGAAGAAGGACTTTACCTCGCTGCCTTACAGCAAGATTCAGGCGTTTTCGGTGGAGACCGCGGGTGTGCTGGATTTGGACAGCGAGCTGGAACTCTGGTTTTCCGGCATGGGCAAGGTGAAGTTTGAGTTTGTCAGCCGCGCGGACGTTTCCGGCATTTGCCGCATCATCTCCGGCTATGTGCTGCAATAAATCGTAATAAGAAAGAGAGAATATCATGGGGTTTGATTCATTTGGCATTTCAGGAATCATGTTTTCCGTGATTCCCGTGATCGTTGTCCTTGGGTTCATTCTGGTGTTTGGTTTAATTATTTTTCGTGTCGTTCAAGGCGCGAAAACATGGAAGAAGAACAATGATTCTCCCGTCCTGACGGTGTTGGCAAAGGTCGTTACCAAGCGTTCGGACGTGAATTATCACCATCACAACAACAACATGACGAATAACATGCCCAACAACACGATGGATATGGGGTATTCGTCCACCGATTATTACGTGACATTTGAGGTGCCTAGCGGAGACCGGATGGAGTTTCACGTGCCGGATGCGGAATACGGAATGGTAACCGAAGGCGATCACGGCAACCTGACGTTTCAGGGAACGCGCTTTCTCTCGTTTGAGAGAGACACGCGGATTTAACAGGAATAGGAAGCAAAATGAACGTTAGAAGTACCGTAAAGGCGATTGTACTGCATGACGACAGCGTTTTGCTGAATCGCTGCCGGGATGTGAACAACGGCGAATATTATTCGCTCCCCGGCGGCGGGCAGGAACAGTACGAAACCCTCGCGGAGGCAATTCACCGCGAATGCCTGGAGGAAACAGGCTACTCCGTTGAGCCGATTCGATTTTGCGCGCTGATGGAGGAGATTTGTCTCGATCCGGTCATTCGCGAGCAATACGCGCAATATGCGCACAAGATGCTGCACATCTTCGTTTGCCAACTGACCACGACGGAGCGAATGGAGCCAACGGAGACGGACGATTTGCAAATCGCCATCG
>CAYVAO010000190.1:0-4979 GCA_964448895.1 uncultured Christensenella sp. | reverse complement strand
CGATACCAAAGTGCGCTATCTTTCGGATGGCGATCCAGCGTCATATAATCCACATAAAACAACCCGAAACGCTCCTCATATCCGTTGCTCCACTCAAAATTGTCGATCAAACTCCAGTGGAAATACCCGCGGATATCAACGCCGGCTTCACCCGCGCGTTTGAACTCGCGCAAGTAGCGTTGCAGAAAATCGATTCGATCGGGATCATGTACTTTGCCGTCGAGATAGATTTTGTCGTTGCAACTCAGACCGTTTTCGGTAATATAGATGGGCAACTGATAACGCTCATAAATGAACTTCGTACAATAATACATCATGCCTGGCGTGATGGGCCAGCGCATCGCCGTGCGCGCATAACCGCGGTGGAAGGGGACATATTCAGGCCCGGATTTACCCGCGCGGATGATGGAGGAATTGTAGAAATTTAACCCGATGAAATCGATCGGTTGATGGATCATCGCGAGGTCTTCCGCGGAGATATCGATCTGACGAAAGAACGGGTGGTCCGGATAGTGCCCCGAAAGTGCGGGATCAAGAAACGCGTTCTGCGAAAACAACGAGAAATCGGGATGCATGCCAAAGGTGAACATTGCAGTCTTCGCGGCTTCGATATCCGCCGGGGAGTCTGTTTCTGGAACACAGCAAAGTCCGCAGGAAGCAAGGCCGATCTCTGCGGAAGGATCCGCCGCGCGAACGGCCTTCGCCATCATGCCGTGCGCAAGCATCGCGTTGTGCCAGCAGGTAAGAAGCGGTGCGCCTTTGAGCGTTTTACCCGGCGCGTGCCAGCCGGCTTCGTAACCCAACCCGATGAAACACTGCGGCTCGTTGATGGTGTAATAATGCGAAACGCGCCCGCGAAAATGTTCGGCAACAACGCCCGCAAACTGCGCAAGCAGAACGGCGGTTTCGCGGTTTTGCCAGCCGTCTTCGTCTTCCAGCGCCTGCGGCGTGTCCCAGTGAAACAGCGTGATCCAAGGTGTGATGCCGTTTTTCAACAGCAGATCGACGACCTTGTCATAGTAATCGAATCCATGCTCGTTCAAAGTACGTCCATCGGGGAAGATGCGCGTCCAGCCGATGCCAAAGCGATAGTGCTTGACTCCGAGTGCAAGAAGCGCAGCCAAATCTTCCTCAAAGCGATGGTAGCTGTCGCAGGCGATATCACCTGTGTGACCTTCGTAGGTTTTGCCCGCAGTATGGGAAAACACATCCCAAACGGTTTGTCCGCGTCCGTCCTCGGCAACCGCGCCTTCTATCTGGTACGCCGCGCTCGCAGCACCCCAGATAAACTCTTTTGGAAACGACATGTTGCCTCCTTCGTTAACCCATCACAACGGAAACGTTGCGCTCGGAAAGGTTGTCCTCAAACGGAATGACATTGCCCTCGATGGGTTGACCGTCGACAATGATGGAACGCACGCCTTTGCTGATGCCTTCGGGTTTCTCGACCGAGATGTAGTACTTCACTCCGCGGAAGATTCGCTCACACTGAAATCCCTTGATCGAGGACGGCAGACAAGGATCGATCGCAAGTCCGCTCAGCGTAGGACGAATGCCGAGGATATACTGGCTGACGTTCATAAACGTCCAGGCTGCGGTACCGGTGAGCCAGCTGTTCTTTCCTTCGCCGAAGGTCGGCGCGTCTACGCCCGCGACCATCTGGCAATATACATACGGTTCCGTATGGCGAATTTCGCTGATGTCCTCTACATAGGCGGGACAGGTGCGCGTATAGACTTCAAACGCACGATCGCCGTGACCCAAAACGGTTTCGGCGCAACTGATCCAGGGATTGTTGTGGCAGAAAATGCCCGCGTTTTCTTTATATCCCGGCGGGTAAGAGCTGATTTCGCCGAGTTCCACGCGATAACGAGTGTAGGCAGGCTGCTGCAGTACGATGCCGTACTTGCTGTCGAGCCGCTCTTTCACGCTTTGCAGCGCGCGTTCGGCGAGGCCTTCCTCAATTCCGATGCCGGCCATGACACACATACCTTGCGGCTCGATGAAGATTTGGCCTTCCTCACAGAGCTTGCTGCCGACAGGGTTGCTGTAAGCGTCATACGCTCTACGGAACCATTCTCCGTCCCAACCTGCATCCAGCACGGCGCGGGTCATCTCCGCCACCTCGCTGCGAACGCTCGCGGCTTCATCGGACAGGTTGAGATAGTCGCAGAGTTCGGCATATTCCTTACCGTATTTTACGAACATGCCGGCGATGAATACGCTCTCCGCAACAGGGCCTTCGTTTGGCCCGAACGTTTGAAAGCTTTCGCCCGGTTCTGTCGAGAAGCAATTGAGGTTGAGGCAGTCGTTCCAGTCCGCGCGACCGATCAGCGGCAGCGCATGCGGGCCTTTGTGCGTGACCGTGTACTGAAAACTTCTGCGCAGGTGCTCCATGAGCGGTTGCGCCAGCGCGGGATCGTTATCAAAATCCACGATCTCATCCAGAATCGAGAAATCGCCCGTCTCGCGCAGATAGGCGGCTGTTCCCGCGATGAGCCAGAGGGGATCGTCGTTAAAGCCGGTGCCGACGTCCGCGTTGCCGCGCTTGGTCAGCGGCTGATATTGATGATACGCGCTTCCGTCGGGGAACTGCGTTGCGGCGATGTCGAGAATACGCTCTCTTGCGCGCTCCGGAATCAGATGCACGAATCCAAGCAGATCCTGACAGGAATCCCGGAAACCCATGCCCCGACCGAGACCGCTTTCAAAATAGCTCGCGCTGCGGCTCATGTTAAACGTAACCATGCACTGGTATTGGTTCCAGATATTTACCATGCGGTCGAGCTTTTCATCGCCGGTTTTAACGGAGAAGCGGGAGAGAAGCCCTTCCCAGTGCGCATTGAGTTCCGCAAACGCGGCATCAAATTGCGCATCGGTCGCATATTTTTCAAGCAGACGATCGGCGGGCGATTTATTGATCACATTCGGCGCAATAAACTTCTCACTAACCGGGTTTTCGCAGTAGCCGAGCGTATAGATGTAGCGCCTGGTTTCGCCGGGCGCGAGCGTCAGGCGAATGTGGTGGCTGCCGATGGGCTGCCAGCCGTGCGCGATACTGTTCTTGCTCTCGCCTGCAAACACCGCTTCCGGATCGGCAAAGCTATGGTAAGCGCCGCAAAACGCGGTGCGGTCGGTGTCAAAACCATCCACAGGTGCGTTGACCGAAAACACGGCGAAGTGATTACGCCGCTCGCGGTATTCGCTCTTGTGATAGATGCGGCTGCCCTCTACCTCGACCTCGCCGATGGAGTAGTTACGCTGAAAATTGCTCATGTCGTCCACGGCGTTCCAAAGGCAGAATTCCACCGCAGAGAACAGATCAATCTGCTTTACCTGATCGGTTTCATTGGTCAACGATACACGGGTTAACTCACAGTTATCATCCACGGGGACAAAGGTTTCCTGCGTGGCGGAAAGCCCGTCTTTCGCGCTCTCGAGAATCGTATAACCGAGCCCGTGACGGCAACGAAATCGATTAAGTTCCGCACGAACAGGCTGCCAACCGATGTTCCAAACCGAGGACTGATCTTTGATATAGAAATAGTGCCCGTTGATGTCGAGCGGATTTTCGTTGTAACGATAGCGCGTTAAGCGCAGCAATTTTGCGTCCTTATAGAAACAATAACCACCGGCGGTGTTGGAAATAAGCCGAAAAAAATCCCGCGAACCAAGATAGTTGATCCACGGGAGTGGTGTCTTTGGCGTTTCAATCACGTATTCCCGGGCGGCGTCGTTAAAAACCCCGTACTTCATTCAAGAGCCTCCGTATTGTATTTTTCAATCATTCATTCATCGCCGCGCCCGATGCTCTATCATCCGGCGCGTACGCAAAGAAAGCAAATTTACTCTCGCGCTTTGCGGCAACTGACGCTCTTGCGCTCCTTGAGTTGCAGAGAGAGGGCAACCTTCATCAAACCGGTCTCCTGACTGGTTTGAATCGTATCGCCGGCTTCGATGCGCGTATGCAGCAGGTCGACCGAGATGCGACCCAGACGCTCTTTAAACGCATGCATCGTGGTGATGGGGGGATCGATCATCTCGCAGATTTGCACGTCGTCAAACCCCATGACGGAGACGTCCTCCGGTACACGGTATCCGCTCTCTTTGAGCACGCGGATGAAAGCCGCGGCGAGCATATCATTTTCGCAGAAAAACGCCTCGGCGGGAACATTGCCTGCACGAAGCCAGGTGAAGATATCTTCTCTCGCCTTGTCGGGCGAAATGTCGACATCGATCACTTGCAGAGGAGCGAGCCCTTCGTCCTTGTGCTCGGCCATGGAAAGATGAATGCCGAGTTCGCGGTCGTCAAAATTGACGATGCGTTGCTTGGAGCGAAGATACCCGATTTTTTTGTGTCCGCAGTTGATGAGATAGGACACGGCGGATTTTACGCCGTATGTGTTGTCGTTGCCGACGCAATCGACATACGCCGAAAACAGGAAATTGTCGATGATGACCAGCGGCACGTTGCCAAGCGTGTAAAAGTGCAAAAACGCGTCCCGCTGGGGAAGCGTGATGTCCGTTCCGAGCATGACCACGCCGCAGGTATCCGAAAGGATGCGTTTAATCTGATCATCCCACGGTTGATCTGCGTAAAAGTAATGCACAAGGATGCGATAGCCCATCTCTTTTGCCGCGGCTTCCGCGCCGCGCATAACAAAAGTGGAGAATGTTGGCTGCTCCGCTACGCCGACGCCGACATAGATCACGAAACTGACGATGTTTTTTGCCTGCCGTTCGCTCTGGCGCGATTTCGGAGTAACATAACCAAGCTTCGTTGCCGCGGCGAGCACCTTCGTGCGCGTTTCGGAACTAACGCCAGGGTTTCCGTTTAGTGCCATTGAGACGGTGGCAGTAGAAATGCCAAGCATATTTGCAAGGTCGCGAGCGGTTACGTCTGCCATGATGTGTTCCTTATTTTGTACTAAATTAATCATATTATACAAGTTTTAAGTTAAGAAGTAAAGTTATTTATG
>CAYVAO010000189.1:0-4980 GCA_964448895.1 uncultured Christensenella sp. | reverse complement strand
GCGTCCTTCGCCGGATAGGCGTGGACACGGTAGTTTTCGGCTACCTTTGCCGCTTTCCCGTTGGCGGGAATACGAACGACTTTTCCGCTGCCGTCGTATTGAAACCCGTGAAACGGGCACTCGACATGGTTTTCAACGAGCTTTCCCGCGCAAAGGGACGCGCCTCTGTGGCAGCATTTGTCGTAGATGCAATATACTTCGCCCGATTCGTCGCGCCAGAAAACAAGCTTTTCCGAAAAGCGGGTGACGCCGATGAGCTTGTTTTTCTTGACTTGTTTGGAATCGAGCACCGCGTACCATTGGTTCGGTATCATATGCGCCTCCTTGCAAATGTCTAAACATAGTTCGCAAATAAAAGTATAACTAGATTGCAGATACAAAATTGTTCTTTGTTTATATGAATTTTCCAGTAATGTTTTCTATTCTCTCATCAAATAAAACCTTGCCAATAGCAACCAATATATATCCGTTTTGGTGTGTGCTGTATCTTGCATACTCGCTGACAACAGCATGAGGAATTGAGTACGCTTCTTTAACAACAAAATGCTTATCAAAAATCACTATAATCAAATAATCAAATTGGTTACTATCATAATTACGAATTACGTTTAATTCCCGACTCTGTGGACACGGTGCTTGCCGTTCCCATCGGCTTTTTATTTGATACCTTAGTTTTGATTTGGAATCGAAAGCGTCGTAACCTTTTTTTGAGTTTGCTTCCAGTTCGAGTCCGAGTTTCTTGGCCACTATCCACTCAGCATAATCCCCGACTGGACTATTATAAGTGCGGATGATGCTTCGACTATTCAATTCGTCTAAAACCTCAGCATATAATCTCATTAAACCAATTGGATCATTGCTTTTAGTATCTGTCATCACAACGGCTCCTAACCAAGAAATAACTAAAGCACTAAATCCCCAGCGTGTGTTCGATCACGCGGATAGCATTTGATACGCCGTCTTCCGCGCGGAGCAAGGCGCCGATTCTTGCGGCCTCCTGCTGCATTGCTGTGTTGGAAACCGCGGCTTCCAATGCCTCAGAGTAGTTTTGGACGGATAGTTTTTTACACATGATCGGCTTAGTTCCAATACCAAGCCGGTAAACGCGCTCTCCCCAATACGGCTGGTCTCCGCCAAACGGGACGATTACGCTCGGTACGCCTGCGCGAATTCCGGCGGCCGTCGTTCCGGCTCCGCCATGGTGCGAAACCGCTTTTACCTGGCGGAACAGCCATTCATGCGGAACGTTGCCAACCTGCATGACTTCTTTGGGCAATGTTCGATTACCTAAATTTCTCCACCCTGCGGAAAGCAGCGCTCGCTGCTTCGTTTTCTGCAAACTTTCCAGAATGACGTCAAGAATTCTATCAAAGTCTCCGCCAACCGTGCTTCCGAACCCGATATAGACGGGCTTTTCACCGCTTGAGAGAAACTCGCTTAGTGTCGCATCCGGGATAAAACCTGCCGGCGATTCCTGAATCCAGAACCCGGTCAGGTGATAGTTGTCGCCCCATTCCGCAGGCTTTGGCGAAATGATGGAACTATAGGCATATAGCGTGGGCACGGGTTTTCCAAACATCTCGCGATAAGGAAAATGAAACGGTTTGATCCGTTCCAGCCCCATATCCGCGCGCCAGTCGTTGAGCAACTCTCTAGTGGCGTTTGCCCAGAGGAGATCTCCGCCTTTAAACGTCATTCGGTTATACCAGCTTCCAAGCGGAAGACGGGGAGCCGTCATGGCGTGGAATTCTCCCGTTGGATCGAGCGGACAGAAGAACGTACGGAAACAGGGAACGCGGTATTTTTCGCAGGCGTGGTAGGCCACGCTGCCCAATGTAGAGTACAATACGCAATCCGCGTTTTTGCAGGCGGCTTCGATATCCGACAGGAACTGCTCCTTGATCGGGTTAAGCAGTCCTCTGAGATTTTTAAAATATTCCGCAAACGAAACCTGCTCTCCGATGAGCTTCTCCATCAGGAGCTCTGCGGAACCCGCTAAAGGCAAGTAGGAAAAGCCTTCGGATTCAACCAGACTCTGGAATTTATCCATCGTGCAGATCTGTACGGTGTGGCCCTTGCGCTGCAGCCCTTTTCCCAGCGCGAGAAACGGCTGGACATCCCCTCGCGAGCCGATCGTAATCAAGCTGAATCTCACGAAATCTTCCCTCTCTCAAAGCAAAAATCGCATGTGGTTCCGGTTTGCGCCAGTGTGTTTTTACGCAAAAACACGATTGCCGGCGCAAGAGGCGCATAGCTCACCACGTCTGTATAACAGAAGGCGGGGCATAGTTCGAACGCATTGCGCTTTTGCAGTTCTTCGCAGTAGAGACAACTCGTGATATCAAAACGATAGCGATCGTCACTGTCCTCGATCAAAGTCTTGGTCCATCCTTGCGCAGGGTAGCCGAACTTTAAAGCGATTTTCATGAAAAACCGGAAGATGCCATATGCGTGTTTCTTAGTACGCAGCTTTCTGCTCAACTTTGCCATTCGCTCGGCGGCTGTACACAGCTCGCTTTGGACAAACTCGATCGCTTCCTGCTGGTCGATACCCGCGTTTAGCATGGCGCGATAGCAGGCGTATCCGGGAAGAATGTTGTTGCGAAGGTGATTTCCGATAACCCGGTTTCCGCGGTCGTTCATCGTAGACCGTTCGTCGCCGAGCACTTTTTCCGCGTCCAGATAGATTAAGCTGCCCGTTTCCGGGCCGTATTTCGCTTCGAGCGCGGCTTTTATATTTGACAGTCGTGTCGAAGGGAACAGCAACTGACCGGATGCGGCATCTTTGGTAGCATTTGCTAAACGATTTCGTTTCATATGAACCTCATATTTGATTGATCAGATTTCTTTCAGACAAACGAAGGAATAAGGACTATGCCGGCTTGATGATCCCCGCCTCAAACAGCGCGTCAAACGTATTGACGGCGCCGCCGTGCTCAACAATCTTGCCGTCAACCACCTGATCGATATCGACGCCGGTCATCGTGATTTTCTTGCCGGTCGGTTTCATGCCGAGCCACTCGCCCAGAAATGTGCCCTCCATGATAAACTCCGAAATGACCGTATTTCCGCAGACAAACTGGCGCGTGATCGTCATCTTCAAATCCGGATACGTCTTGCGCACGTCAATCATATGCTGCTTCATACCCTCGACGCCGACCGGAATCAGCCGCTCGCCAATTCTAACCGCGCAGGTATCCGCAATATAAGCCGCAAGTTCGTCCAGCTGATGATTGGAAGTAACGATTTCGTAGAAATACCGGATGCGTTCTGCCGGGTCCAAGACGCGACACCTCCTGATTGATAATAATCTGATAAAAAGATGAACTGGCTATAAAACGAATGCAAGGACCGCTCTTTGGATCTCACCAAACGCGATCCAAATCCTCCGCATACAGGCAGATCGCCTTTTGATAAACAGCGACATCTTCACACTTGGCGGGGTCTGCAACCAAACGCAGCAGAAGTTTCATCGACTGCGCATGCTCGCCAAGGTTATAGAGCGTCATGGCGTAAAACACCTGTAACGCGGCGTCGCCGGGAAACGATAGGAGCGCTTCGTCGAAGACCGCCTTGGATTCGCGGTACGCGCCGATCGTCCGGTACGTACTGCCAAGGCCCAGATATGCGCCGCGCAGATCATCACCTAGGAGTCCCAGCCGGATCGCATTTGTATAATGCGGGATTGCGTCTCTCTCCAGTCCTAAAACATCAAAGCTCCACGCGCACTGATATTGCACGATTGGATCGTCCGGGTTCTCCTGCGCAAGACGGCAAAGGATGGCGTTCGATTCCTCCAGCTTTCCTTCTACTCTGAGGCGAATTGCCGCGTCAAGGTCAATCACGATCGCGTTACTCCTCGTCCTCTTTGTAGACAAGCGACCACTCTTTGCGGAGACGATCCATCATACGCGCGAGCTTCAGCGTTTCATCCAGCGGCATCTCAGGCGCTTCCTTGAGACCGGCTAGAAAATGCTGCTGCACGGCCCGCGCCTCATACTGAAAACCGGAGGAGGGATACGGCTGGTCAAACACATCTCGATTGGGCGAAATGCCGACGTCGGTTTCTCCAAACGGCGCGAACTCTGCGTGATCCGGATGCCACCAGCCCTCGCGGAGCAGCACGGAACCTTTGGTTCCGCCGATGAAGACGCGATTATCCAGCTTGATGCCGATGCCGTCGGTCAAAACCGCGATGCGACCATCCGCATACTCAAACGTAAACGTGTTATATTCGTCCACACCGTTTTCAATATAGGCCGAGGTCGTTACTTTCACGGGGTCGGAGCCAAACATGGCAAACGTCAGCGCGAGCGGATAGATGCCTACGTCCAGCAACGCGCCGCCCGCCATATCGTGCCGGAAACGCCATTGCGATTTATTCGCGCTGCCATCGTAGCCAAAGACCGCGTGGAGCACTTTCGGCTGACCGATGCGCTCCGACTTCACCCATTCCAGCGCTTTTTGAAACGCGGGGAAGAAGCGCGTCCACATACCTTCCATGAAGAAAACGTTCTTTTCGCGTGCTTTGGCGATCATCTTTTCGCTCAATGCCGCGTTCACGCCAAGCGGTTTTTCGCAAACGACCGCAAAGCCCGCCTCTAAAAACAGCATGACGTTTTCATAGTGCTGCGGGTGCGGAGTGCCGATATAGATGATATCGAGCGTGGTATCGGTTGCCATGGCTTCGTAGCTGCCGTAAGATTTGGGGATTTCTAACTTTTGCGCAAAAGCGTTCGCGCTGTCGAGGCTGCGCGATGCAACTGCGGATATCTGTGCGTTCTCAACCAACTGCAACCCTTGTGCGAACTGGGCCGAGATATTGCCGGTGCCTACGATTCCCCATTTGACCTGTTTCATGTTTAAGCCTCCTTTAGAATGATAATAAACATTGAATTCATATCGCAGTGCAAATTAACCTATTGAAAAAGCAGTTCTTTTATTGTGATAGCTGATTTGGTAGTGTAGTCCTTTATTCGG
>CAYVAO010000188.1:0-5027 GCA_964448895.1 uncultured Christensenella sp. | reverse complement strand
CCCAGCGCCTAAACAACCCTTACCGCGAGACCCATGCCAAAGGCAGTTGCGACCTTGTTAGAGCCGCCTAAACACGGGCACACGCCCAGAAAGCGCGAGAAGATGTAGTTATTCGTCAGCACACAACTGAACATGAATAAGAGTATCTTGACGATGGGGTTCATTCGCTCTTCGCCTCCTTCCGTTTATCGGCGCGCATGCTTATGGTGTTGAAAATCGCAAGCAACAGCCCGAACACGATGAATCCGCCCGCAGGCAAGATCACAAGCAGCATCGGCTGATAGCCGGTTCCTAACTCGGTCTGTCCAAAGTGCGTTCCGATGCCGAGCAATTCGCGGATGCTGCCGATCAGCGTCAGCGCAACGGTGAATCCGATGCCCATGCCGATGCCGTCCACCGCGCTGTGCAAGACCGGGTTCTTGCTGGCGAACGCTTCCGCGCGCGCCAGAATGATACAGTTGACCACGATCAGCGGCAGGAAGATACCAAGGCTCTGGTAAAGCGCCGGCAGAAACGCATTCATAAACATCTGCACCATGGTCACAAACGTGCAGATGACGATGATGAACGACGGAATGCGAATTTTATCCGGAATAAAGTTGCGAAGAAGCGAAATCACGACATTGGAACCCACGAGCACAAACGTAGCCGCGGCGCCCATGCCGATTCCGTTTGACGCGCTCGTGGTCACCGCCATCGTGGGGCAGGTGCCGAGCACAAGACGGAATGTCGGATTCTCGGTGATTAAACCGTTAAAAAATACGCTTTTGAGTGATTGTTTCTGTTCCATATCCTTATCCCTCCGTAGGCGGCGTAAGCGCGCCCAGAGCGAGTACCGCGCTGTTGATCGCCTTGGTCACCGCGCGGGATGTGATGGTTGCCGAGGTGATGGCGTCGATTTCGCCGCCGTCCTTCGTCAGCGCAATGGGGGAAGCTTTCCCGATGTATTGCTCCGCAAACCAGGCTTCCTTGGCGCGCGCGCCCAAGCCCGCGGTCTCCGAAAAGCTCGATCCGCCGACCGAGATGCCGGTGATCACGCCGTCGTTGTCCACGCCTACCGTAATCTCGATTTCACCGCCGTAACCTTTTGTCACGATGGTTCCGGTCTTGCCGGCAAGCTTGCCGCTCGCGTCATAGCCCGCGAACGCATCTTTTAGTTCTTGCGGCGCGGTCAGTTCCGTAAATTGCTCCGCGCTTGGCAGTACAGCCTGACGGGCAGCCTCCGCCGCCTTAACCTGCTGCTCCGCAATCGCGCCGGACGTTACCATATTGGTCAGTCCCAACGCAAGCCCCGCAACCGCGGCGAGCAGAAAGAGTTTCAGTCCGAGTATGATGACTTTACGCACGCGCTTTCACCTCCCCGTAGATTCTGCCGCGCGTCATGCGGTCGATGAGCGGAGTGAGAATGTTCATAATCAGGATACCGTATGTCGTGCCTTCGGGATATCCGCCGAATGCGCGGATGAGCGCAATGATCAGCCCCGCCCCTGCCGCAAAAATCATTTGCCCCTTGTGCGTCATGGGGCAGGTAACGTAATCCGTCGCCATAAACACGGCGCCGAAGAGCACACTGCCAATCAGCACGCTCTGCAGCGGGTCGCCGCCAAAGAGCCACGTAAAGAGCATGAAGGAAGCGCTCATCGTCACGGGAATATGCCAGGTGATCGTCTTTCGAATCAACAGATAGGCTAGTCCCAGCAGGATGGCGATCTTGCTCACTTCGCCGATGCAGCCGGGGATGCGGCCGATGAACATGTCCAGCGTGGAAGGAGGAATCATCGCCGCCGCAGTTGCGCCGGAGGTTGCGTTTGCCGCGGCGTCCGCCATCTGCTGAAAGATGGAGAGCGGCGTCGCGCTGGAAACCGCGTCAAAAGGCGTAACATAGGCGGCCCCGCTCATCAGCGCGGGCCAGCTCGCAAGCAGCACCGCGCGCGCGGAGAGCGCAGGGTTGACGAAGTTATCACCAATGCCGCCAAAGAGTTGCTTGACGAGCAGAATCGCGACCGCGCTGCCGACGACGAGCATCCACCACGGCGCGGTAGACGGCACGTTCATCGCGAGGATGATGCCCGTAACCACGGCGGAAAGATCGTTGATCGTGATCGGTCGGCGAAAGATCACTTCGCTGAGAAATTCAAATCCGACGCAGCTCGCAACGCAGATGATCACCACGCGGGCGGCGTCCCAGCCAAAGAGCCAGACTCCCGCGAGGACCGTCGGCATCAATGCCGCGATGACATCCATCATCAATACAGCGGTGGTGTCCTTCGCGAAGATATGCGGGGCAAGAGATGCGGTAAATCGTTTTTTCGTTTCCATATGCGTTACCTCCTCGCCTTTGCGGCCAAGTCTTCTCTCGCCGCCTTAAAGCTGGAGGAGAGATAGCGCCGCGCGGGGCAGATATAAGCGCAAGCGCCGCAAAGAACGCAGTCCATGAGTCCGTGCTGCTTGGCGCTGTCCGTGTCGCGTTTATCGAGGTCCGATCTCATTAAATAAGGATGCAGTCCAATCGGGCAGACGTTGACGCAACGGGCGCAGCGGATGCACGCGCTTTCCTCAACGGCCTTTGCCTGCTTTTCGTCAAACACGACGATACCGTTTGTGGCCTTCGTGACCGTAGCTTCCAAATCCGCGGCGCAGAGTCCCGTCATGGGGCCTCCCGCGAAAACCTTGCTCGCGCCTTCGACCAAACCGCCGCAAGCGTTGATTGCGTCTTCATAGCGCGTACCCACTCGCAACAGCAGGTTGCTTGGCTCTTTCACCCCGCAGGTGACGGTGGTGATGCGCTCGATCAAGGGTTTGCCCAGCGCGACCGCGTCGTAGATCGCGGCGGCTGTGCTCACGTTAAACACCAGCGCCCCCGCATCCAGCGGCAGCTTGCCGCGCGGCACTTCCCTGCCGGTGACCACATGGATCAGTTGCTTTTCCGAGCCTTGCGGATATTTCGTCTTCAGCGGCAAAACAGAGATTTGCGTTTCGCCGGAGATCGCTTTTTTCATGCTTTCGATCGCATCCGGTTTGTTTGTTTCTATCGCGATCACCGCGCGCGCAACGCCCGTTGCGCGGAGGATCAGCTTGATCCCGGCGACGATGCGTTCGCTGTGTTCCAGCATCATGCGATGATCGGCCGTCAGATACGGTTCGCACTCCGCGCCGTTTAAGATGATCGCGTCCGCCTGCTTGCCTTCGGGAATCGTCAACTTGACATGTGTTGGAAACGCGGCGCCGCCCATACCGCAGATGCCAGCGTTTTTCACCGCTGCAATGATCTCGGCAGGGGTTATAGTCTGTACATCATGCTTTTCCAGCGCGACCCATTCATCCGCATGATCGTTTTGAATGCCGATGCAGATCTCTGGTTTACTGCGCAGTAATTGCCGCTCTTCAACAAACAGCACCTCACCGGAAACGCTCGCATGTACCGGCAAGCCAAAGCCCCCAACCGGAGTTGCGATGACCTCGCCGACCAGCACGCGCTGCCCTTTTGCCACGCAGGGCGCGCTTGGCGCACCGAGATGCATGCCGACCGGGATGACGACGACATCCGTCGTGACCTTGCGGATGGGGCTTGCCTGCGTCAGCGGCTTTCCTTCACCAATGTGGTGAAGCGGGTGAACGCCGCCTCGAAACGTATTTTTCAATACCATACACCTGCCTTATCAATTGATGGCGCAAATCTTTGCACCATGATACCGGGATCAATGCCTCAATGGGAACGTAACTTGCTCTTGATGGGATTTATGATGAGCTTCGTTTGAGACACAGAAAACAAAAAGCCGGACGGAACAATCCGCTAGCCTCATTCAGTATAAAGGACGAATCTATAAAAGTACAGAATGATCTGCTTTATTTTGTTGATTTTACTTAACATTTTCGTCAAATACAAGGGACTCGGAAGAGAATACGAATTGCTGCACTGGTGAATGGTAACCCTGCGTATTGATGAACGAACCGGTTGCTGCGTAGAAAAAGAACCGCCAGTTGGCGGTTCTGTATAGATATCCCTTATTGGTTGATGCCAAGGTATTTCATGATACCGTTGACAATGCCCTGTGCCATGGTCTTTTGGAATTCTTCGTCGTTGATCTTCTTGTCCTCGGTGGAGTTGCTGATGTGACCCAAGAACAGCGTGAAGACCGGAGCGTTCGTATCGTTGAGGAAGGTTTCGTCCGTCTTATCGATGACCGACTGATCCCCCACCAAACGCAGAGGCAAGCCTGTCGCCTCGATATATGCATCCAGCACCGTTTGGGCCAGCTTATCGCAGTCCGACTTTTTATCGTGTTTATCCGGTACCCAGGCCATAGCACCGCGCGTATCGGAAGACTTAACAAAGTTGCACTCGATGCGAATAGCGAACTCGACGTTTCCATCGTTGAGAATCTTTACGCGCTGATCCGATGTTTTATCATCCTTCACACTCGAAAGCGTGAATATAACGGTAGCGCCTTCCGCCTCCAGCTTTTCTTTCACCAGCGTCGCCACGGCAAAATTCAAGCGGTTCGCATAAACCTTTGTTGAGGTTCCTTGAATCTTGGAGCTGTATCCGCGCGCAGGATCGATACCAATGATGTGACCTTCCAATGCTTTCGGCGGTTCCAGCGTCGGCGTGGGCGTTGCGCCCGGCTCAAGCGTTGGCGAAACCGTCGGTTGCATCGGGTCGATCGTTGGCGACGGGGTCGCGGTAACGGGTGCGACCGTCGGCGCGGGGGTCGGGGTCGCATGCGCAACCTGATAACTTACGATGGCGGGTGAGATCACGCCGGCGACCAGCGCGTAAGTGATGCCCACGAGCAGAACCAGGATCATCGCGCACAGAATACCAAACGCAAGCGGATTATTAATGCGAAAAGTTCTCCTGCGCTTAACGATCTTTTTCATGCTCTCCACCTCAGTCGTGCTATCAAAAGTATTGTAACACGCGCGAAAGAGAATGCACCATAGAAAAACAGAAGATTTTCAAAATTTACACGTTTTCGTTCGAAAAAATTCATGCCTTTATGAACGATTTTCCGTGCGCCCGCGCA
>CAYVAO010000187.1:0-5052 GCA_964448895.1 uncultured Christensenella sp. | reverse complement strand
CGAGCGTGGTCGGCGTTTCGCGAACGACCTCGTAGTTCGTCACGGGGTACAGAAGGCCCTGGTCGATGCGGGCGAGGTAGATGGGTTTAAAACGGGTGCAGCCGGGGCTCTCAATGCCGCGGCGGTCGCTCTCGAGCAGCACATCCGTGCAGATCTTCGCGTCCTCTTTCGGTACGCCGTACGCAACGAACGTATCGATCATAAAGTGTTCCATCAAGTCCCAGGAAACATACGGTCTGGTTTCTGCCATAGGTCATTTTCCTCCTGTGTCAATATTCGTGATTGTGGAAAGTTGGTTGTGAATTCATCTTCGTGTCCCGGTGTTCTACGAGCGGACATGAAAAAAGGAGCATACACAAAACAAGTTGTGCGCCGCTCCAAACTCCAAATCTCAGAGGAACTTTTGTACAGAATTATCATATAACCGTTGCTATCGTTTGTCAAACGTGTTTTTCAGAATTTCGCCGCAAGCTTGCGCTTTTTCGCTTTTTCTGTTTATTGCGGATCAGCATCACTTTTCGAAATTTCACCGCAAGCTTGCGCTTTTTCGCTTTTTCTGTTTATTGCGGATAAGCATCGCTTTTCGAACTTTCACCGCATGCTTGCGCTTTTTCGCTTTTTTCAATATGCTAGTAGCAGCATCTGCCCGAAGGGGGAAATCGCCTTGGAATCATCCGCCGCGCTATTGCAGGAGCAGCTCCAAAATAACCCCGTCATCGCCACCGCCGGAAACGAGGAAGAGCTCGCGCTCGCGCTGAAATCCGACTGCCGCGTGGTGTTTTTGCTGACGGGCAACGTCATGGACATTGGCGAGCTCACGCGCCGCGTACACGACGCGGGCAAGCTCTGCGTCATTCACCTCGACCTGATCGAGGGTTTTTCCAGCAAGGAAATCGCCGTGGACGCCGTCTGCCGCGAAACGCACGCGGAAGGAATCATCAGCACGCGCGGCGCCCTGATCAAGCGGGCCAAGCAGCTCGGTATGGCGGCGATCCAGCGCGGGTTTATGCTCGACTCGCGCTCGCTCGCGAGTTTTGAAGCGCAGATTCAGCAGAGCAAGCCGGACTTTGTCGAGATTTTGCCGGGGCTGTTGCCCAAGGTGATTGCGACGCTACAATCGCGCGTGGACATTCCGATCATCGCGGGCGGGTTCATCCACGAAAAGGAGGACGTCATCGCCGCCCTTTCGGCGGGTGCGCTTGCCGTCTCCGCCTCCTGTCCGGACATCTGGAGCATGTGATTTTAAAGTGATTCTCATAGCCCGCCGGGTTTTCGGCGGGTTTTTTCTTGTAATTCAACAGGATTACGAATATAGAACGAGGTAGACCTGCAACGGACTCGTCTGTAGATAACGTTCAATCTCGGAGACGGCTACGTCGTATGCCTGCTCCTTTGGGTAGCCGAAGATACCGCTGGAGATCAACGGAAAGGCAACGGATTTCAGTTGCTTCGACTCAGCCAAGCGCAGACAGTTTCGATAGCAGGCGCGAAGCATCTCTTCCTCGCCGGACTCGCCACCACGCCAGACCGGGCCGACCGTATGGAGAATGGCTTTCGCCTTCAGGCGAAATGCTTCGGTCGCGACCGCCTCGCCCACCGCGCAGTGCCCAATCTTGTCGCAGGCGGCGGCAAGCTTCCGCTCGCCCGCGGCAGCAAAGATTGCACCGCAGACCCCGCCGCCCTGTTGCAACGCCGAATTTGCGGCGTTGACGATTGCGTCCGCTGATACTTTCGTGATGTCCCCGTGAATGATTGAAAGCGGCAAGCGTCCACACCTTCTTTCGTGACTTGTTGCTCGTATTTTATCACAATAGACTGAAATTCGGATTGTTGTTGAGCAAGCGTTTACACAAGCGCCTTTTTCGCGCCAAACTCCGGTAAAAAAGAAAACACAGCGCGCCAGACGGAACTATGCTAGAATAGAATTAGAATGAAATTACGACGAGAGGAACCTCCCGCCATATGCCAAGCCTCAGCGCGAATCTGCTCAAACTGGAGCTTCGACTCGCAAAACCACTGGTTCGTTTTACCGGTATTGAACAGGCACGCGCCGCGCAGGATCAGCTCGGCCGTATAACCACGCGCTTGCTCAAGGACAAGGTGTCCTTCGAACCGATTTCTTTTCCGGATTTCACCGCCTGCTTCGCGTTTTCCAACGACTGCGAAGGCTCCTGCGACCGCGCGATTTTGTATTTGCACGGCGGCGCCTATACGGCGGGCGGACTGGACTATGCAAAGGGGTTTGGCGCACTGCTCGCTTCTGAAACCAAGCTGAACGTATTTTGCGTGGCTTACCGCCTTGCGCCGGAATATAAATATCCCGCCGCGCTGAACGACGCGTTTGCCGCCTATCGCTACCTGCTGGAGCGGGGCTATCTGCCGGAGCATATTACGCTGGCGGGCGAGAGCGCGGGCGGCGGGCTCGCACTGGCTCTGGCGCTGAAAATTCGGGACGAACAGATGCCGCTTCCCGCCGGAATCGCGTGCATTTCCCCCTGGACGGATCTCACGTTCTCCGGCGCGTCCTACCGAAACAATGTCTACCGCGATCCCTCGCTGATTCGCGAGTCGCTGGCCTACAGCGTCATTGCCTACGCCGCGGGACACGAATATGAACCATATGCTTCGCCCGTCTTTGGCGACTACACCGGCTTTCCGCCGTGCCTGTTCTTTGCCGGAAGCGACGAGATTCTGCTTTCGGACGCAAAGACCGTCCATTACCAGCTGCAGCGCGCCGGAGTGCCGAGCGAGCTGATCATTGCGGACGGCATGTGGCACGTCTATCCGCTCTATGGCACGCCGGAAGGAAGACACGCGCTCGTGCGCATGTCCGATTTCCTTCGGACCCGGCTCGGACTCGAGTCCGCTCTGCCGGCGTCCGCAATTGAACACTAACCCGCGAACAATACGCGGACAAAAAGGAACTCACTGCTATGCCGAAAACAAAAAAGCCAGCGAAATGGATGAAGCTCGACAACGCGGCGCTGATTTATCCGGGGACGATGAACCGGAACTGGAACGCGCTCTTTCGGCTCTCCGCTACGCTGACGGAACCCATCGACGAGGACATCCTGGAAGTCGCGCAAAAGCGCACGCTTCGCCGACTGCCCTGGTTTGCCTACAAGCTTAAACGCGGGTTGTTCTGGTTCTATCTGGAACACAGCGACGATCTGCCCAAGATTGAGCAGGACGTCGGCAACCCCTGTGTGCGCATGCGCCTCAAAAGCAAGGAAAGCTTCTGTATGCGCGTACGATACTATCAAAACCGCATTGCCGTGGAATTCTTCCATGTGCTCACGGACGGAACCGGCGGACTGGTCTTTCTCCAGACGCTGGTTGCCGAATACCTGCGCCTGAAATACGGCGCGAACATTCCGCGCGGGGATAAGATATTAGACTGCTCCGAAGAACCGAAGCCCGAAGAGGCGGAGGACAGCTTCGCCGTTCATTCCGGAAAAATTACGCAATCGCGCAAGGAAGTGAAAGCGTACCACATCAAAGGCACGGACGAGCGCGGCGGGTTTGTGCACATCATCACCGGCTCCATGAACGCCAGCGACGTGCTCGCAAAAGCGCGCGAAAAGAACGTAACCGTAACGGAATACCTCACCGCTGTGCTGATTCTGTCGATTGACGCAATTCAGCGCCGGAAGGTTTTGCAGCAGCACCGCTATCAGCCGGTGAAGATTTCGGTTCCCATCAACTTGAGAAGCATTTTTAACAGCAAGACACTGCGCAACTTCGCGAACTACGCGAACATTGGCATCGACCCGCGGCTCGGCGAATACACCTTCGACGAGGTGCTCAACATCGTTCACCACACGATGGCGATGGAGGTCTCGCAAAAACTGCTCAACGTCAAGATCACGACCAACGTGCAGACCCAGCGAAATACGCTGCTGCGCTTGACGCCGCTGTTCATCAAGAATATGGCGATGAAGATTGCCTATTCCCAGGTTGGCGACGCGCTCTCGACCACCACGCTGAGTAACCTCGGCGTGACCAAACTGCCCAAGGAAATGGAGCAGTACATCCGCCGCATGGACTTTATCCTTGGCCCGCCGGCGGACAACCGCGTGAATACCGCGGCGCTGACCTACAACGGGCGGCTGCGGTTCAACTGCACACGCATCATCGCCGAGCCGATTCTGGAGCGCGAGTTCTTTACTCGCCTCGTGAAGCTTGGCATTCCCGTTAAAGTAGAAAGCAACCAGATGGAGTAACGCCCTTCTGCAATGATCATTTTGTTTCGTAAGACGAAAAAGGAGCAACCCATATGAGTTATTGCGTCAACTGCGGCGTTGAGCTGCAAAAGAGTGAACCGCGCTGCCCGCTCTGCGGCACGGAGGTCATCAACCCAAACGAGCCGCGCGAGGAGAAGCCCGCTCGCCCGTATCCGAGCCATGTGGAGCACCTCGACAAAACCGTAGACCGGCGCTACATCGCCTCGTTTATATCGCTGCTGATGCTGATTCCGCTCTTTACGGTTATGCTCGCAAACGTTCTCGTCTCCGGCAAGCTCAGCTGGAGCTATTATGTGCTCGGCGGCGAGCTGGTCGCCTTTACGGTGTTTCTGCTGCCCATGATCGCGCGGATGCCAAAGATTCTCTATGTGGTCATCGACGCGGCGGCGGTCGGCGTGCTACTGCTGCTGATTCAGGTCATCGCGCAGGGCGACTGGGGCTGGCTGCTGCTGCTGGGACTTCCGATTACCGCATTGGCCGCGTTGATGAGCTGGTTCTTCGCCGTCATGGCGGGGCCGAACTTCAAACTCCCGATTCTCGTTCGTTTCGCCTTCGGGTTGGTCTGCATCGGGCTGCTCGTGGTCGCGATTGAGTTTCTCATTGGGCTCTACCAGCACGCAATCGCCTGGCCGACGTGGTCGCTCTACGTGCTCTTCCCGTGTCTGGTGCTGGCTTCGTCGCTGCTGCTGCTCAACCGCCGCGCACGAGTCAAGGAAGAGATCAAAAAGAGATTCTATTTTTAATACCTTGCAACGAAAAAAAGAAACCGCCGAACGGCGGTTTCTTTTTTTGTGTGTCGTTATTTCGT
>CAYVAO010000186.1:0-5062 GCA_964448895.1 uncultured Christensenella sp. | reverse complement strand
CTTCGGCTGGCATGCCGTCAGAACGCCGAGGCACATGATCAGTGCCAACAGCGCCGCCAGGACTTTGCTGGTCTTTTTGTTCATCGTACTTCCTCCTTAGTATTTTTATGGGATATGCATAAAAAACGAGATAGCCAAATCGTAGCTATTATCATATATCATATCGAACACTACTAGGTTCGTCAATAGAAACCGATTCGGATAGTGTATGATGCTGCCGAAACGCGAAAAATATACAACCCGCACAGAGGGCGGATTCAGCGAGTGCGAGTAACTGTGCCGCTCGATTATCCGCATGCAAAATAAGAAAAGCAATCATTCCAACGAGCAAAACTCCGCTTATTATGAGCGCGGATAGCAGCATTCCCTTTTGTTGAACGAGGTATTTATCATACTCCGCGTATTCCAGCGGGCGGGATTTGAAGACGAGCAGCAGCGCGCGCGCAAAGCTCAATCCCAGCGGAAGCAGCAACCCGACATAGGGAATCAGCACATAGACCGGCGATGGGCCGCCGCCCGCGCCAAGCGCCGCAGAGCCGGAGAAGCCGATCACTAAAAAAAGAACCAGCGCCGCAAACAAAGAGAGCGCATAAACAGCCTTGCGCCGGTTCAGCGCAGGCTGCTCCATCTCAAATTGATATCGTTTTCCTTTATAGTGAACCGTGCTGCCGATGCGCTCGTAGTCTTTTGCGTAGTCTCGTGTGCGCTGAAACATGTCATCTCTCCCCCGGGCCGCGGAGTAAGTGCTTTCATCTCTTTCCCTCACGAAAGCAGACTCATAATCTGATTATATCTGTCCCGTTCCCAAAAAGAAAGGAAACGGGGAAAATATATGCTATATTATGACTGGTATGTCTACAATAGTCGCCGCGTTTACTTGGCGCCAACCTTCCATGTCTTTTCATTGAGTTTTTCCAATTCGCTTGATATACTGCCATCAAGATTGCTTTTCTCTCTTTCCTTCCGTAATAATTATTCGGGGGTACCTTGGATGCAGGTAGTTACGGTTCAAACCAAGCGGCAGATGCGCGCGTTTGTGCGCGTACCACAGATGCTATTTGGCAACCACCCTTGCTTTGTGCCGCCCATCTGGCTGGACGAGGCGCAGGCCTACACGAAAAAGGCGAACCCGATCCTGCGCAACTCCGATTTCTCGCTTTTCTTGCTGCTCAACGACGAAGATCATCCCGTCGGCAGAACGATTGCCTATATCGACCACACGTTTAACGCGTTTTACCATTCCAAGATCGGCTTCTTTGGCGCGTTTGAGTGCATAGACGATCCTTCAGCCGCGTCCCTGCTCGTCTCCGCGGCGGAAGAGTGGCTCCGCGCGCGCGGCATGATTGCCATCCGCGGGCCGATTCACCCGGTCGCGGAAAACTGGGGTTTCGTGCTGGAGGGGTACGATACCCCGCCGGTCTACCTCTCGCCGTGGAATCCTCCGTATTACCACGAGTTTTTCACCACAACCGGTTATGAAAAAGCAAAAGACCTCTTTGTCTACGAGGCGGATATGGCGAAGGGTTACGAAATACCCAAGCGGCATGAGGAGTTTGCGGCGCGGTTTTTGGTGCGCTATCCGGGTGTCACGATCCGCAGACTGGATAGGGAGCACCTGCGTGACGACGCGCGCGCCATCTGGGAGATTTCGAATACCGCGCTTGCCGATAACTGGGGCTATGTGCCGCTGGAGCTGCCCGTGATGGAAGATATGCTCAAAAAGCTCAAACTCATCGTCGATCCCGACGCAGTGTGGATGGTGGAGCACGAAGGAAAGCCCGTCGGCTTCTGCCTTGGGTTTCCGGATATCAACATCCTGCTGAAAAAGATCAACGGAAACCTTCTGCCGTTCGGTTGGGCAAGGCTGCTGCTTGGGGTTAAAAAGCTGCGCGACTACCGCCTCTTCGGCCTCGCGGTCGATCCCGCCTGGCACAAGCGCGCGCTGGACGCGCGGATGTACCATGGAGGCAAACTATATTTTAGAAGACAACCTCCACATCAAGAACGCGCTCGAGCGGCTCGGGATGGAGAAGATTAAGACTTATCGGATTTATGAGAAACCGCTGATCACAACAGATATCAACTAATCTACATAACCATTTCTTCAGGTGTCACTATGTTAAAAAAACTTCCGCAAGCATTCCCGTTTGTCCCCTCCCCGCTCGGCAGCGTGTCTCCGCGCGGCTGGTTTTTGCGCGAACTCATCGTGCAGAAACGCGGGTTGACGGGACACATCGACGAGATATGGGAAGACCTCGGTAAAAACTCCGGCTGGCTTGGCGGAACGGGCGAAAACTGGGAGCGCGGGCCGTATTATCTCGACGGGCTCGTGCCGCTGGCTTACCTGCTTCAAGACGATGCACTCAAGCAGAAAGCACAGCCGTGGATTGAATGGATGCTGACGAGCCAGCACGAGGACGGCTTCTTTGGCCCGGCCGATAACCTCGACTGGTGGCCGCGGATGGTCGCGCTCAAGGTGCTCACGCAGTACGCCGAGGCAACGGGCGATCCGCGCGTAATCCCGTTTCTCGATCGCTACTTCCGCTTTCAACTGCAAACGCTGCCCGCGCAGCCACTCTCCATGTGGGCCGCCGCGCGCGGACAGGAGCAGCTATTGCCGATGCTCTGGCTCTACCGCAAAACGGGCGAACCATACCTGCTCGAACTTGCGACACTCCTGCGAAAGCAGAGCTACGACTGGGGCGGCTTTTTTACGCACTTTCCCTACGAAAAAACCACGCACGCCTACCTCAGCCGCCCGCTGTTCATGGCGGCAAAGCGCGTCACGCTGATTCAGGACTGGACGGCAAAGCGCATCAAGAAGGTGCGCGTAAAGCAAGGCAAGCCGTCAACTCCGCCCAAACCGAAGACGGCGGATGAGATCGAAAAGGGCAACGCCTCGCCGTTTTTGCGGGCGTTTCATCAAACACACGGCGTCAATCTTGCGATGGCGCTCAAGATGCCCGCGCTGGACGCGCTCTTTGGCGGTGACGCGGGCGGATTGACGGCTGTGGTAGCAGGATTTGACGCAATCGAGCGCTATCACGGCCTCGCGAACGGACTCTTTTCCGGCGACGAGCACCTCAACGGACGTTCCCCCGCCGTCGGCGCGGAGCTCTGCCTCGCCGCCGAGCTGCTGTTTTCGCTGGAAGCGCTGCTCGCGGCAACAGGAGACAGCCGCTACGCCGAGCGCATTGAGGCGATCGTCTACAACGCGTGGCCCGCGACGTTTACGCCGGATCTCTGCGCGCACCAATACGTGCAGCAGGTCAATCAGATTGAGGTCTCCCGCAGAAAGCGCGGCTGGTACGACGCGTACAATGAGGCGAATCTGTTCGGACTTGCGCCGAATTTCGGCTGCTGCGCGGCGAATATGCATCAGGGTTGGCCAAAGCTCGCGGGGGTTCTCGCAATGCAAACGCTGGATGGCATCGCGCTGCCCGTCTACGCGCCGTGCGCGGCTGTTCTCGTAGTGCGGGGAACCACGGTGCATATTTTCGAGGAAACGAATTATCCCTTTGATGGGGAAATCTTGATCAAGATAGAAAAGATCGAAAACGAATCCCAATTGCTTGATTTTGCGTTAAGGCTGCGCTTACCCGATTGGGCGGAAGAATATTCTCTTTTATATAACGGAACACAAACGGAAGTTGAGATAAAAGACGGCTATCTGCTCTTGCAGAGAGTATTCTCCGCAGGAGACCAAATCACCTTATCTCTCCCGCTCAAACTTCGCCTTGTACCGGAGGCATCCGGCGGGGTTACGGTTCACTACGGCGTGTTGCTGCTTGCTCTCCCGATTGCGGCAGAGACGCGTATCGTGCGCGGCACACCGCCGTTTGCGGACTACGAGTTTCTACCGCGCGGGGATTGGAAATTCGGCATCGGCGAATATTCGCTTTCAAACGCTGTAATCACGCAAGCGGAGCCCGGCGAGCTTCCGTTTGACACAGCTCAGCCTCCGCTTATCGTGCGTCTGCCGCTTGCGCCCGCGCCGCAGTGGAAACGCAGGCAAAACAGCGCGGGGCCTGTGCCGGAGCCGTTTTCCGCCGCAAAGAGCAGATTCATCCCGCAAAGATTGATTCCCTACGGCTGCACGCAGCTGAGAATAGCGCAGATTCCGATTGTATTGGATCAGGAGGAGTAAACGAAAATGCCACCAAAGACCAAAACCAAGCTTGGCGCAAACAACTGGATCGCCATCGTACTGCTCGCGTTTTCCGGTCAGATCGCGTGGGTCATCGAAAACGCATGGTTCAACACCTACGTCAACGACGTGATCTCGCCCAACCCGAAGGTGATCTCGCTCATGGTCGCGTTTAGCGCGATCACCGCCACGCTGACCACGCTCGTTATGGGCACGTTCAGCGACCGCCTCGGCAAACGCAAGAAAATTATCCTCTTTAGCTACATCATCTGGGGCATTTCGACGATGGTGTTCCCCGTGGCGGGCGCGGTCAAGCCGCTTTCGCTCGCGATCTTCGCGGTCATCGCGCTGGACTGCTTGATGACGTTCTTCGGCTCCACCGCCAACGACGCGAGCTTTAACGCGTGGCTCACCAACATCACGGACGAAACCAACCGCGGCACGGTCAGCGGCGTGACCGAACTCTTTCCGCTGCTTGCGATGGTGGTGACGACCATCATCTCCGGCGTGCTGATCGAGCGCGTCGGCTACACGCTGTTTTTCATTTCTATGGGACTGACGGTGGTCGTCTGCGGTCTCGTCGGCGGACTCATCATGAAGGAAGCACCGGTTTCAAAGGAAGACACTGAGAAGACGGGATTCTGGAAGCAGGTGTTCTCCGGCTTTTCGGTGCGCAGCTTCCGCGAAAACAAGATGCTGTTCGCGCTCTACTTCTGCGTGCTCGTGTTCGCGATTGCAGAGCAGATCAGCGGGCCGTACCAGATCATCTATTTCACCAAGACGCTGGGTTACAGCTATAGCGTCATCGGCGTCAATCTGGGACTCATGGTGCTGCTCGCGGGTATCTGCGGTGTGTTTTTCGGGAGACTGGTCGACCGCCTCGGAAAGCCGAAGCTGCTGCTCGTGGCATTGGTG
>CAYVAO010000185.1:0-5070 GCA_964448895.1 uncultured Christensenella sp. | reverse complement strand
CTGCGTTTGAAAAAGTAGAAAAATCAAATTCTATGTGACGATTGAAGCCGCACGGGTTCATCGATCTTCAACCATGATATAATGCGCATGGCTCAAATGCAACGGGTCTCTACCAGAAATAGTTGTTTGTTTGGAGGGAATTTCATCGTGAAACGTATTGTTTGCTGCCTGACGGCGGCTCTTGTTTTGGTTGGTATGGTTGGCTGCGCCGCGAGCGTTGCGCCCGTGGTGCCGGACGATGTATCGCCGGATTCCGGCGTGACAACGCAAACGCCAAGCGACGAAGTGATCGTGTTTGACGACGACGCGCTGGAAGCCTATGTCCGCGATGTGATTGGCAAACCCGAAGGGGATATCACGGTTGCGGACGCGCAGGCAGTCACCGAGCTGGAATTGTCCCAGATGGGTGTGGACAAAGATCAGCCGTATATCCATAACCTGACCGCGCTCAAGTATTTTACGAACCTCACGTATCTGGGGTTGGGTTACGCCGTGCAAAACGCGGATGATCCGATGGCACCAATCGATATTTCTCCGCTGGCGGGGTTGACCAAGCTGGAATCCCTACAGATGGGTGGCTTAGTGATTGACGATTTGACCGCGGTTGCCAACCTCAAAAACTTAATCAGCCTTACCGTGTTCAACGGCGAGCAGGCGCTCGACTTAGCGCCGTTGGTGGGACTGACGAATCTGCAAGCGCTGACCCTGCGCAACAACAAGATCACAGACGTATCCCCGCTCAGCGGGCTGAGCAATCTTGGCTACCTCGATCTGGAAGGAAATCAGATTACGGATGTGACGCCGCTCGCGGGACTCACCGGACTAAGCCGGCTGGTTTTATCGGGCAACCCGATTACAGACTATTCTTCGCTTGCCGCCGTGCGTTCCGATTTGGAAGAATGGGACTTCGAAGTACAGTAATACGAGATACACTTTCTATGTGAGAATTCTCACGTAGAAGTTGGGTTTTCACAAAAGTTTTAGAAAAGGCAACAAGCACAATGTGTGTTTATTGCCTTTTTTATTTGTGTTTTTGGTTGAACTAGCATAGAATGATAAACAGATACAGGCTGAACAAGCAAGCATGCAAACGACGACAAAGCAAATCGAACAAAACGCAATTCTGTTGCAAAACAAACGGAACAAACGAAAAAACAACGGTATAATGCACCTGAACAAACAAGAACGAATCTGCCGGCAAGAGCAGAATCAGGAGGAATTTGTATGGGTATGTTTTGCTATCAGTGTCAGGAAACCGCGGGCAACAAGGGCTGCACGGTGCGCGGCGTCTGCGGAAAGACCGAGGATGTCGCAAAGCGCATGGACTTACTGCTCTATGTGCTGAAGGGAATCTCTGTAATCGTCGTCAACGACAAACTGGATGTAAAGAAGCTGGACGCGCTCAACGGCGAAATGCTCACGAGCCTGTTTATGACCATCACCAACGCAAACTTCGATGGCGACGCCATCGAGCGCCAGATCATCAAGATGCTCGCGTTGCGGGATAGTCTCCGCCCCTGCAAGATTGACGATCACGACGCCGCGAACTTCACCGTCTCCGGCACGGCGCAGATGCTCGAAAAGGCAGAGCAGGTTGGCGTGCTTGCGACGGAGAACGAGGATGTCCGCTCCCGGCGCGAACTCGTGGTCGACGGGCTCAAGGGGCTCGCGGCCTATGCCGAACACGCGAGAAACCTCGGCAGCCGGGACGACGAAATCTCCGCTTTTCTCTATGAGGCGCTGGCGGCGACGCTGGACGACACGCTCTCGGCGGACGCGTTGACGGCGCTCGTGCTCAAGACGGGTTCCTACGGCGTGAAGACCATGGCGCTACTCGACGCGGCGAACACCGCGCGCTATGGAACGCCGGAGATCACAAAGGTGAACATCGGCGTGCGCAACAACCCCGCGATCCTCGTTTCGGGACACGATCTGGTCGACCTGGAACAATTGCTGGAGCAGACGCGCGGCTCGGGCGTGGATGTATATACCCACGGCGAGATGCTGCCCGCGCACGCATATCCAGCGTTCAAGAAATACGACAACTTTGTTGGCAACTACGGCAACGCCTGGTGGAAGCAATTGACAGAGTTCGAGTCGTTCCACGGCCCGATTCTGTTTACCACCAACTGCATCGTGCCGCCCAAGAGCGAGGAGATTCGCGCGCGCATATTCACCACGGGCGCGGCGGGCTTCCCCGGCTGCAAGCACATCAAGCCGGATGCAAACGGTAAAAAGGACTTTTCCGCGATCATTGCGCTGGCAAAGACGCTGTCCGCGCCGGAAGAGATTGAGCGTGGCGAAATCGTAAATGGCTTTGCGCATGCGCAAGTACTCGCGCTGGCGGATAAGGTGATCGATGCGGTCAAGAGCGGAGCCATCAAGAAATTCTTCGTCATGGCGGGCTGCGACGGGCGCATGAAGAGCCGCGATTATTACACCGAGTTTGCCGAAAAGCTACCAAAGGATACGGTAATCCTCACCGCAGGCTGCGCAAAATATCGCTACAACAAGCTCAATCTCGGCGATATCGGCGGCATCCCGCGTGTGCTGGACGCGGGCCAGTGCAACGACAGCTATTCGCTCGTCGTCATTGCGCAAAAGCTCGCGGAGGCGTTTTCGCTCACCTCGGTCAACGAGCTGCCGCTGGCGTTCAACATCGCCTGGTATGAGCAAAAGGCGGTCATCGTGCTGCTTGCGCTGCTCTCGCTGGGCGTGAAAAACATCCATCTTGGGCCGTCGCTGCCGGGCTTCCTCTCGCCAAACGTGGCGAAGGTGCTGGTCGATACCTTCGGCATTGCGGGCATCGGCAATGTGGACGACGACATCGCGCTGTTCATGAACTAAACAGCGATCTTCATGGCTCCGGTTTCTGCCGGAGCCATTTTCTATTTGTCCGCAACGTGATACGATACGATTGAGAGTAACGAGGAGGGCGCAGCTATGAAGATTTTAATCATCGGGGCAAACGCCGCGGGCATGAGCGCGGCTTCGCGCATCAAGCGCAAACAAGCGCAGAGCGAGGTTGTTGTGCTGGAGGCGACGCACGAGGTCTCGTATGGCGCGTGCGGACTGCCGTTCTATATCGGCGGGCTCAATGACGATCTCGATCTGGTGCGCATTCGCTCTGTTTCCGACTTTGAGAAAAATGGAATCGTCATGCGAACCGGTTACCAGGTGCAGCGCATCGATTTTACGCAAAAGATCGTGTACGGTACAACCGATACGGGCAAAGCGTTTGGCGAATCCTACGACCGGCTTTTGATTGCGAGCGGAGCCGCCGCACGCAAGCTTACCGTGCCCGGCGCGGATAAAGGGAACATCTTCACGCTCAAAACGCCGCAGGATGCGGAGGATTTACGCAATGCCATCGAGCGTAAGCGCGCGAATGTGGTGATCATCGGCGGCGGCGCGATCGGGCTTGAACTCGCCGAAGCTTGCCTGATGCAGCGCGTGAAGAGCCTTCGCATCATCGAGGCGGCCAGCCAGCTGATGCCGGGGTTTGACGAGGAGTTTGCGCTCTTTGCACGGGACGAGTTGATCCGCCACGGCGCGCAGATTCACCTCGACGAGCGGGTGACGTCTTTTTCCGGCGAGGACTGCGTGAGCCGCGTCTTGACGGACAAAGGCACATACGAAGCAGACGTGGTGATTGTTTCCATCGGCGTAGTGCCCGAAACGGCGTTTGCCGAAGGGCTGAAAAAGCTGCCAAACGGTGCAATCGAGACAAGCGAAACCATGCAAACCAGCGAACCGGATGTATTCGCGGCGGGAGACTGCGCCAGTGTATGGCATATGCTGCTGCAAAAGCCGGTCTATCTTCCGCTTGGCACATATGCCAATAAGCAAGGCAGGCTTGTCGGGGACGCACTGCTTGGCGAACCGATTGTGTACAACCGCGCGCTGGGAACCGTCATGCTGCGGGTGATGGGGTTGGAGTTTGCAAAAACGGGGCTGACCGAGGCGGAGGCAAAGTCGGCGGGCATCGACGCAAAGAGCGTTTCCGTGCGTGCGCACTCGCACCCGCATTATTACCCGAACGCCTGCGATATTGAGATCAAGCTCTGCTATCGCGCGGATAACCGCGTGCTGCTTGGCGCGCAGCTCATGGGCGAGCGGGACACGGCGATGCGAATCGATCCCATCGCGGTCGCGATCGATCGCGGGATGACGACCGCCGAACTGGGCTATGCGGACTTTGGCTATGCGCCGCCGTTTTCGGGCTCGGGGGACGCGATCGCCGTTGCCGCCAACGCTGCGAAATAATCCAATCATCACCTTTTTATGATTTTGCCGCCTGCGGGCGGCTTTTTTGATACCGCAAGCGATAGCTGATATATCAAAAAGATATATCAGATGCGATTGACGAATTACGAATTCCAGATATAATATATCTAACAGATATAAAGAAGGTGCGATTTTGCGACAGACGGATTATGTGATTTTGGGACTATTGGCGGAACGCCCGTTAAGCGGCTACCAGATCAAAAAGATCATCGACATCCGGTTCCAATTTTTTTGGAGCGAAAGTTTCGGACAGATTTTCCCCGCGTTGAAGTCGCTTGCGAGCGAAGGACTCGTCGAAGAGTACCCGCAGGAAGCGTCCGGCGGACACGCGGCGAAGACGTACCAGATCACGTCCGCGGGGAAAGAGGCGCTTGTCGAGTGGATTTCGCAGCCCGTCGAGAAGGAATCGCTTCGCCTCGAAATCCTGCTCAAGACGTATTTTTCGGGTTATGCCGCGCCGGATGTCATGCTCGCGCACCTGGCGACGTTTGAACAAAGCCATGCGCAGCAATTGCACATCCTGGGTCTCTTTCAGGAGGAGCTACTGCGTATTCCCGACGAAGACGAAAACCACGGCGATATCCTTCGCGTGATCGATTTTGGGTTGAAGGCGAACCGCGCCTACCTCGACTGGTGCCGCGAAACGCGGGACTATTTTACAAAAAAACAAGCGCACTTACGCGAAACGACGAAGGAGTGAATCATATGCGTCAAAAAATCCGTAGAATTCTGTTATACGTCTCCCTGTTCCTGTTTCCGATTACGATGAACTTTCTTTCGCCG
>CAYVAO010000184.1:3509-5080 GCA_964448895.1 uncultured Christensenella sp. | reverse complement strand
AGCTATCGTATCGTAGCGAGCGCAACGGGCAGCGGTTCCTCTTCTGCGAGCAGAACGCGCAACTACACAATCAGCTAATCATACAGTAAATAACACAAAAAAACGCGGTGCTGTTGCATCGCGTTTTTTGTGTTTCAATTGCGTTATTGTAACAATTGCCAGATGAAGTTTATGTCCACACCGGCATCCGTCGTAATCTGTAAAACAGAGTTGTCCAACAGTACGATTCCGTCAAACATGCCGTTTTCCGCATCATCGGTATAGTACATCGTCTTTCCGTTCAGCACTTGCTTCTCTTTAAAAGTTCCGCCGGTGCTGGTGTTTTGTCCATCCCCCGTCAGCCATTGCTCCATGACGTATAGATTCTTTCCGTCCGGCATCTGATAGGTAGTTTGCAGCATTTTACCCGCAAACATATGGTCGGTTTCCATCACGGAAGTGCAGGTCAGCTGGTCGCTATCAAGCGTAAAGGCGTCCATCCCGGATGCCGCCTCAAAATCGGCAACGCTATCATAGTAGACCGGATCGCTCACGATCTTGAGTTCCTCGCCGGAGTCAAGAGCTGCCTGTGCTTCTTCCGGGAGTGGTTCCGGCGTTTGATAATCTCCTTGCCCACCTGTTTGTTGATGATCCGTCTTCGAAATATTAAGCTGCAAGCCAATCACCTGCGCGAAATAGTCGAATATCTCGTTGGCAATCGCGCGTCCCGTCGGAACCAGCGTAAAGAACGCAAGGATCAGCATGAGGATAAGGCTGGTGACCGCAACTCTGCGGTGCTTCCACACAGAGCGCCATATTTCCTTCCATCGATTGCGCCAACCGCCGATTGCCCGCTGATCCGCCGCATCCAGCGCGTTGTAAAATCCCGCCCAGGACTCCTCCGGCAAATCGGACTTTGCTTCCGCCCGCATGACGAGCGTACGCGCAGAGATCGTGCATTGCGCCGCAAGCGTTTTTGCTTCTGTTTCCGAGCGCACAAACAGATCGTCCACCAGATAGAGCCGGTCTCGAATCAGTGCATCTGTTTTTTGTTGACTCATCCGTTGTTTCAAACGTCGTCACCTCGGTTTCAGCAGGAACAGTACCATCAGCGCGAAGAAGAGCGATTGATCCGCGGCTTTCTTCACGAGTTTGCCGCGAATTCGAACAAATCGCTGACTGAGTGTGTTTTTATTGATGTTCAAAATCTTTGCTACTTCGTCCAGCGAGTAGCCGTCAAAGAAATAGAGATGGAACGCTTCCCGCATTTCGGGCGGATAGCTCGCAAGTTCCTTCTTGAGCCACTCCATCGCGGCCCCGCCAACCACGCTCTCCTCGACGGAATCTTCGCCGGGAATCTGCGTGAAGGTTTCCGGTTCGGTCGGAATCTCGCGTTCGGACTTCTTGAGCGAATTGATGCGCGCGTTTCGAAGGCACTTGCGAAAAAACGCCATCGGGTGCTCTACGCTGCTCGCCGGGCGGTCGTTTCGCGCGATGATCTCCGCCAAATCCTGCATCAAATCCAGCGCGTCTTCTTCGTTTCGCGATAGCTGAAACGCAACACCAAGCAGCGCCTGGTATTGCTGAACGAA
>CAYVAO010000184.1:0-3499 GCA_964448895.1 uncultured Christensenella sp. | reverse complement strand
TCCGATAGTTTCTTTTGCATGGATTGTCTCCGCCTCGTGAAAAAGCGTATCGGCATCATGTATTGGCGATGAGCCGATCACATGCATCATACCATTTTTCACAGAAGGAAACAAAGCGTCTTTCGATATTGAGGATTCCTGAGAATCGACATTCCAAACAAAAACACTTGTATTCGTCAGCGTTTTCTATTGTTCCGGTCAGGATTCGTTCCTTTTCTCTACTATATAGACAATCGAGAAGTGTGGTTCGTGACAGGTTTTGACAAAAAATGTTGGTTATTTAGTTGATTTTAGTGCCATAATTACCGATTTCAGGCGTGTTTGCTGCAAAAAGAGCAAAATTAAGACCCGGCAATCAACCGGGTCTTATAACATACGATATTTTGATTCGATTATGATGCCGTCTATTGCACGCCAAGATAACGAATGACTTCCTCTGCGGCATGCACGGCGTCCGCGCTCGCGCGCACAACAAGGCTCTGGCCCGTGCGCATGTCTCCCGCGGCAAACACGCCGGGACGCGAGGTCATATACGCAGTCTTATCCAGCGTCAGGCGCATCGCCTCCGGTAAATACGTCTCTGCGCCGACAAAGCCCATCGCGATCAGTACATCCGTCGCCGCTTGCTTTTTAACGGTGGATTCGATTTGTTTGGGGATGCGTCCGCGCTCCGTCATCACCCACTCTACCTGTGCGGTCTCAATGCCGGTGACTCCGCTCTCCTCGTTGCCGATGATGGAAACCGCCGTGATTTCAAACGTTCTCGGATCTCTGCCAAAGAGCCAGATCGCCTCCTGTTGACCGTAGTCGGTCTTGAGCACGATCGGCCAGCGCGGCCAGGGATTATCCAGCGCGCGGGTCTCCGGCGCAGGCGGCATGATCTCGAGCTGTACGACCGAATTTGCGCCGAGGCGGATGCTGGTAGCAACGCAGTCGTTGCCTGTGTCTCCGCCGCCGATGACGACCACTTTTCTGCCCGCGAGCGGCTTTTCTTCCGTCTCTCCGGCGAGTAAGCGCCTTGTTGCATCCGCAAGGAACGGCACCGCAAAGCGTACGCCTGGTAGATTACGTCCCGTGACCGAGAGGTCGCGCGGCTGACCCGCGCCGCCGCAGAGCACGACCGCGTCAAACTTGTCCAACTCGGAGACCGGCAGATCGCGCCCTACGTCCGTATTGCAGACAAACGTAATACCTTCCTGCTTGAGTATCTCTACCCGCTGGCGCACGCGCTCCTTCGGCAGCTTCATATTCGGAATGCCGAACATCAATAGTCCGCCCGGCTCCTCCGATTTTTCATACACCGTCACGTTGATTCCGCTTTGGTTGAGGATATGCGCGGCGGTGAGCCCCGCCGGGCCGGAGCCGATGACCGCGACGCTTTTCTCCACACGCTCTTTCGGCGGTCTGGGTACCACCCAGCCTTTTTCCCAGGCCAAGTCGCTCAAAAACCGCTCGACTTCGCGAATTGCGACCGGTTCCCCGTTCATGCCGCATGTGCAAGCTCCTTCGCATAGCGCGGGACACACGCGAGAGGTGCACTCATGCAGCAGGTTGGTCTTCTCCAGCCTGCGAAACGCTTCCTCATAATGGCCTTTAAACACCAGATGGTTCCATTCGGGAATCAAGTTACCCAGCGTGCAGCCGGAGCCGATGCCCCGCCAGCTCACGCCCGCGTGGCAAAACGGCACGCCGCAGTTCATGCATCTTGCCGCTTGAAACGCGATCTCTTCCGCAGTCTGCGCGGGATGAAACGCGTCCCAGTTCTGGATGCGCTCCTGTGCGCTGCATTCTTCCGCAGTTTTACGATCATATTCTAAAAAACCGGGCAGTTTTCCCATTTTTTCTCTTTCTCCTTCCGCTCGACTCCACCGTAGCCCAATCCGTTTCGTCTCGTCAGATCGGTAGTTCCGGCTTGCCGCGCAGCGCCTCTTTGGCGGCTTGCAGTCCCTTGCCCGTCTTGAGCAGGAACGCGCGCTCTAACATCTCGTCGCCTTCCAGTCCTTCGCGCTCGGCAACGTCCATCGCATCCAGCATCTCGCGGTAATCGTGCGGCAAGACTTTAACGAACTTTGCGTGCGTCGTCGGCCACTTGTCGAGAATGCGGGTGGCGATCTTCGAGCCGGTGTATTTCACGTGGTTGGTCAGGTGCTTGTGCAGCATCACGAGGTCTAGCGCGTCGAGCGGATAAAGCGCGACGAGCTTGCGGTTCACCATGCGCTCGAGGTTGCCGTCATCCAGCACGTAGGCGATGCCGCCGCTCATGCCGCTTGCAAAGTTCCGCCCGACCGGACCTAATATCACGGCGGTTCCGCCGGTCATGTATTCGCAGCCGTGGTCGCCAACGCCTTCGCAAACCGCGAGCGCGCCGCTGTTGCGCACGCAGAAGCGCTCGCCTGCGCGGCCCGCCAGATACAGCTCGCCGTCCGTGGCGCCAAAGAGCGCAACGTTTCCGGTGAGCAGGTTGTCCTTGTTCGACCAGCCCGCGTCCTCCGGCGCTTTCACGATGATTCTTGCGCCGCAGAGTCCCTTGCCGAGGTAGTCGTTGGTGTCGCCTTCAATGGTCAGCTCAATGCCCGCCGTCGCGAACGCGCCGAAGCTCTGCCCCGCCGTGCCGTTAAACTGGAATCGTACGCGTCCATCCGGCAAACTGCCGTATTCCTTGCTGATAAAGGCCGAAACCCGCGTGGCAACCGCGCGCTCGGTGTTGCTGATCGGGCGCTTCACCAGCGCGTCGCCCTGCTCTACCAGCGATCGAACCATGTCGTGGAACAGACGGTTGTGGTCGTCCTTGACCGGCTTGAGATCGCGCCAGGGCAGCGGTTGATCGCCGGGAATCAGTTCGCTGAGATCAACGCCGTCCGTCTTGGGCGATTGTTTTACCTGCGCGAGGTGTCCCGCCATGCCGACCATCTGATCCACGGTCTGGAAGCCAAGCTCCGCCATGCTTTCGCGCAGGTTTTGCGCGAGGAAGCGCATGAGGTTGATCACGTATTCAGGCTTGCCGGAGAAACGCGCGCGCAGCGCGGGGTTTTGCGTCGCCACGCCGACAGGACACGTATCCAGATTGCAAACGCGCATCATCACGCAGCCTATGGAGACCAGCGGCAGCGTCGCGAAACCAAACTCCTCCGCGCCAAGCAGCGCCGCGATGGCGATGTCCCGTCCGGTCATGAGTTTGCCGTCCGTCTCAACGCGGACTCTGCCTCTTAGGCCGTTGGCAATCAGCGTCGGGTGTGTTTCGGCTAAGCCCAGCTCCCAGGGCAGCCCCGCGTGGTGAATACGCGTGCGCGGGGAGTCTCCCGGGCCGCCGTCGTAGCCGGAGATAAGGATCACGTCCGCGCCGCCCTTGGCAACGCCCGCCGCGATGGTGCCAACGCCCGCCTCGGAGACGAGCTTTACGTTGATGCGCGCGTCCGGGGTCGCGTTTTTCAGGTCGAAGATCAGCTGTGCCAAGTCTTCGATCGAGTAGATGTCGTGATGCGGAGGCGGTGAGATCAGT
>CAYVAO010000183.1:0-5083 GCA_964448895.1 uncultured Christensenella sp. | reverse complement strand
ATGGATAATTTCCGGCATACGAAGTGACAAGTATATGTCTCAAAAACGGGAAAAAAAGTGCGAACGGGCTGGAATTACGTTAAAAAAACGAAATATAAATACAAATTAATGATATATACAGAAATATGTATTTAAAATACGATGCAAAGATGGAAATATTACGATAAGTACTAAAATTGTATTGACAAATGTGAAATATCGTTGCTAATATAATGACAAATCACGTCTTAATTGCAATAAATTCGCCTTGAACGGAACACCAAACCAGTTTTGATGCGTCTTAGCAAGAAACGGAATCGCAAGTCAAGACGAATCGAACATTCTGCTCGATTTATCTGTACAACTATGAAAGCGGAAGAAAGGAGGGAACCTTCTTGAAGAAAGCGTTGGCATGCGTCATCGTTGTCGCCATGATGCTTATGGTTGTCGGTTGCGGTACGATCGGGAGTGAAAAAGCGATCAGCATCGCGCTGGCGGATCAAGGAATCGATCGAATCAAAACAGCAAGCAATTCGGCCGTTCTGAACAAGTCGGATGATCCGATGACCTACAAAGTGACACTCAACTTGAACTCGCATAGCGTCTACTACCTCATCAATGCGGAAACAGGAGAAATCATCTCGAAAGAAGACGTGGAAAACTAAACACATCTCCACAAATTGACCAACAAAACACACTTTTTTAGGGGGTAATCTGGGTCCATGGAAACAAAGACGTTTACATTGAAGACCGTCAAAGGAAGCTGGCGCTGCCTCGCGCTGTTCCTTGCGATCGTGCTGGTTTGCAGCATCGTATCCCAAATGATCATCACGCAGGGTTACAAAATTCAGGTCAGCTCGGTCAACTACGAAGTCCGCGGCGCAGAGCTGAACTTTGAGCTCTACAAACCGACCAACGCTTCCAGCGCGGAAAAACTGCCGTGCATCATTCTATCGCATGGCGGCTCCGAAAGCTTAGCTGCAAACAGCCTGAACGCCTGGGAACTTGCAAAGCGCGGGTTTGTCGTAATGAATGTCAGCATGTACAGCTGCGGTCTCTCCGGACAGCCGGCCATCAACGACGGCGGCACGAATGAAGAGAACTATTTCCGCGGCGGCTCACAGGGTATGTATGACGCGCTGCAGTATGCGCGCTCCATCGCCTATGTTGATCCGAGCCGTATCGCTGTCTGGGGCCACTCCGCAGGCTATATCTGCGAGACCGCGGCGCTCCTTCAGGATGGCGAATTCCTTTCGCTGAACGATCGCCTGCTCAACGTATTATATGATGAGTTCGGCGTTGAGATCAGCGAAGCGCAGCTGACGGAAAATGCGGATGATATCGCAGCCGCAAGCCTGAATGCAGATCAATTGTCCCTGTATAACTATCGCAAGACCGAAGTGCAGAAGATCGTTGACGGTTATGTCAAGGGCGCGCGCGTTATTGAAATGTTCGCCGAGTCCAAGGTGACCGTTGCAGGACATGAAGTAATTCGCAATCCGCAGATCAACTTCATGGTGTCCGTCGGTTCCCATGAGGACAACGGTACCTATTACAACGGCGAAACGGACCAGTACAAATCCATCTTCCACACCGGCACTGCGAATGTTGAGCGCAACACCTGGTACAACACCGCGGATTACACGATGGATCCCACCGCGACGTCTACCGCGATTGGCGCGCTCTTTGACACCGAGGTGGATAGCAGCGAAGCGCTTGCGGACGCAATCCAGAACAATACCGCAAGAATCTTTATCAACCCGGAAACCTTCCACAACGGCATGCTCTGGGATTGGCGCGCGATCAGCACGACCGTCGAGTTCTATACCCAGGTTCTCGGTTACAACAACGGTAACGTCGGCGAAAACGCCGCAACCGCTATCGACAGCAAAGACCTGACCAGCAGCTATGTTGCGCTTGGGTTTACGACGGTCGCGTTCCTCTCCATCATCGCGGCGCTCTTCGCGCTGACCTCGATCCTGCTCAAGAGCACCTATTTCTCCACCGTCGTGAAGGCGCCTTACACGCCAAGACTCTCCACGAAGGAAAGCGGATTCTACATTGCAGCAGTGTTCGCGTTTATCGCGGCATTCCTCGGCGTCTGGTTCAACTCGATGGCCGACCTGTCGTTCTCGTTGTCCAATGCGACGGCCACAAAGTGGCTGCCATGGGAACCGGGTCAGATGCGTACCTTCATGATGGTCATCGGCACCGCGATTCCGGGTCTCATCCTGTTCGTCGTGCTCTGGCTCATCACCCGTAAGAAGAAAAGCGATACGCTCGCGAAGATCTCCGATGTGAACGTCGGCTGCGGCTGGAAGACCTTTGGCAAGACCTGCCTGATGCTGTTGATCCTGTTTGCCGCCTTCTACATCTCCGCGGCATTCATCAAAGAGTTCTTTGGTGCGCGTTTCCTGATTGCAGACGGTACGTTTGAACTGATGAAGCCGTATGGCTTTATGAGAACCTTCAAGTACGCGCTGATCCTGCTGCCCTTCACGCTGATCATCAGCACGATGAACAACATGTGGTCGCTGAAGAACGTTACGGATACGCAGGATACGATCATCAACGTGATCGTAACGTCCCTGGGTGCAGAGGTGCTGATCCTGATCTCCATCCTTGCCACCTATGCTACGCCGCAGTCCGCGGTTGTGTTCAACCTCCACACCCTGCTGCCGATCATCATCTACGCGCCTGTGATGAGCTACATCTACAGGAAGATGTATAAGATGACGGGCAATGTCTGGCTCGGCGCGATGCTGGTTGCCGTCATTCTCGGTTGGAGATTGTCCTCCTACATTTCGCACCAGTTCATCTACTGGGGTCCGAATGAACTCTCCGCGTTCTGGGGAATCTATTAATTCGTATAGACGAAAAATCCTATCCTATATAACAATGAGGGAGTCGACCATATGGTCGGCTCCCTTTACCGTTTCACGATTCTGCTCCGAGAAATACTTGCAAGCGATGCACGCAACAGATAAAGCGAGCGGTTCGATTCAGAAGGGACAGACGCAAAAGACGGTTACCGAAAAACCAACTTCATTCAATCAAAAACAAGAATTTGAGGCAAATCCTGTAAAAGAATCAATCCGCAATCAATGCCAAGATAGTTGTATGAATCGCCAATATTGACAAATGACAGCACGGAAAGAATCTGTAATACTCATATTAACAAGAAACCCATTCCCGCACTCGCCTTTCAAGATTGCGTACTATTTTACAGCCAAATTCGTTTGCTTGCACATTCAACCAGATATTCCATTTTATGAAAACATAGATCAAACAGTAACGCGCGTACAGCGCGCAAGAATGATGGAGGAAAATCCCGTGAGCCATTTGAAGATTCAGCAAGGATTTGAAATTGCAAAGGAAACATACGCTGCGTGCGGTGTTGATGTGGAGGCCGCGATTGCCCGTGCGGACGCAATCCCGGTGTCCATGCACTGCTGGCAGGGTGACGATGTCATCGGGTTCGACGGCTCGGATTCGCTCTCCGGCGGTATTCAGACGACGGGAAACTATCCCGGACGCGCGCGCACGCCGGATGAACTGCGCGCCGATATCGACAAGGCGATTTCGCTGATTCCCGGCAAGACAAAGCTGAATCTGCACGCGTGCTATGCGGAGAAAAACGGCAAGAAAATCGATCGCGACGCATATACGATTGACGAGTTTTCCGGCTGGCTCGACTGGGCGAAAGCAGGCAGGATCGGCCTCGACTTTAACCCTACCTATTTTTCGCACGCGATGATGGACGGAGAGTTTTCGCTGAGCAGCTTCGACGGAACCAAACGCCGGTTTTGGATTGAGCACGGCAAGCGGTGCCTCGAAATCGCGGGCGCGTTTGCGCAGGGAACAGGCCAGCCCTGCACGGTCAACTTCTGGATGCCGGACGGGTATAAGGACACTTGCGTGGATACGGTGAAGCGCCGCGTACTCATGACGCAGGCGCTCGACGAGATATTTGACAGCCCCTACGATAAACAAAACGTGCTTGCTTCCGTTGAGAGCAAGCTCTTCGGCTTGGGCGTCGAGAGTCACACCGTCGCGAGTCACGAATACTCGCTTAGTTACGCCGTCAGCCGTCAGGTGCTCTATACGCTGGACGCGGGGCATTTTCATCCGACGGAGGTCATCAGCGCGAAAATTTCCGCCGTGCTCCAGTTTTTAGACCAGATTTTACTGCATGTCAGCCGCGGCGTTCGCTGGGACAGCGATCACGTGATCGCGCTGGACGACGAACTCCAGCGTATCATGGACGAGATTGTTTGGAACAACTATGAGAAGCGCGTGTTCATCGGCCTGGATTATTTCGATGCGTCGATCAACCGTGTTGCGGCGTGGGCGGTCGGCATGCGAAACGCCAGAAAAGCGATTCTCAACGCGTGCCTTGCTCCCGTCGACAACATGCGCGCCGCGGAATACAGCGGAGACTACACGTCCCGTATGGCGCAGCTGGAGGATCGCAAGACGCTGCCGTTCGGCCTTGTTTGGGCGTATTACTGTGAGAAGACGGGCATTGCACCGGATGGCGCCTGGCTGGACGAAGTGAAAACCTACGAGCGGAATGTGCTGAGCAAGCGCTGAATAACGTGACCTGTACCGGAATCAATTCAAACAGAGGTAGAACAGATGAGTGAATTTCTGTCGAAATACAATGTTCTTTTAAACGACTATGCGCGGCTTTCGCAGAGCGCGGGCGCGCGGATGGATTATGTGCAGGGCGGCGGAGGCAACACCTCCGTTAAACTGGACGATGCCTATATGGCGGTGAAGGCTTCCGGCTTTTGCCTGAGCGACATCAAGCCGGATCAGGCGTATGCCGTGATGGATTATTCCGCTCTTCGCGCGTTTTATCGCGGGCATGAAGCAAACGAATTCGACAATGTCGAGCAGGCGGGCTCCGAGCTCGCGAAAGCATCCACGATTGCGATAGAAGGATTGCCGGCGCTGCGCCCCTCCGTCGAGGCGGGGTTTCATTCGCTGCTCGGCAAATTCGTGATCCACAGTCACAGCGTCTACGCAAACCTCGCCTGCTGCGCGGTGGAGATGAAGCAGATTTTAACGGAGGCGCTCGCGGGCGCGGACTATTCCTGGG
>CAYVAO010000182.1:4700-5149 GCA_964448895.1 uncultured Christensenella sp. | reverse complement strand
CCGGTGCATAACGAAGATTACTTCGTCAAGCTTGCCAAGGAACTCGTCCAGATGGGTGCGGACACGATCTGCATCAAGGACATGGCAAACCTTCTGCTGCCGTATGATGCGTATTCGCTCATTACGCGGCTCAAAAAGGAAGTCAGCGTTCCGATTCATCTGCATACGCACAACACGACCGGCACCGGCGACATGGTCTATCTCATGGCGGCGCAGGCCGGCGTAGACATCGTGGACACCGCGCTTTCGCCCTTTGGCAACGGTACGGCACAGCCCGCGACCGAGCCGCTGGTTGCAACCCTTAAGGGAACCGACCGCGACACCGGCCTTGATCTGATCAAGCTCTCCGAAGCTGCGAAGATCATGCGTCCCGTTGCGGATCGTATGATCAAGGACGGAACGATCTCCGTCAAGGCGTTGGGCGTAGATACGAACACGCTCGTGTATCA
>CAYVAO010000182.1:0-4690 GCA_964448895.1 uncultured Christensenella sp. | reverse complement strand
CATGCTCGCCAACCTGATCTCCCAGCTCAAAGAAGCCGGCAAGTCCGACAAGTACTACGATGTGCTGGAAGAAGTGCCGCGCGTTCGCAAAGACTTCGGCTATCCGCCGCTGGTCACGCCCACAAGCCAGATCGTCGGCACGCAGGCCGTGATGAACATCATCTCCGGCGAGCGTTACAAGGTCTTCACCAAGGAATCCCGCGCACTGCTGCGCGGCGAGTACGGCCAACTGCCCGCTCCCGTCAACGAGGAAGTGCGCAAGATGGCGATCGGCAACGACGAGGTGATCACCTGCCGTCCCGCGGATCTGCTCAAACCCGAGTTGGAGTCCTATCGCGAAGAGATCAAGGATCACATTCGTCAGGATGAAGACGTACTCAGCTACGCGCTCTTCCCGCAGGTTGCGCTCAAGTTCTTTGATGCGCGCGAAGCCGCGGAGCGCAAAGCGCAGGAACCGCAGCAGGACGATGGCGTCCGTACGCTGTACGTGGAGGACATTGGCGCATAACGTATGAGACATCTGCCGAACATTCTATCGGGAATACGGCTCATTCTCGTTGGCGTTTTTGTGATGCTCTTTCGGGCAGGCAGTTATCTGCCTGCCCTGTGCGTATTCGTGACTGCATTTTTGACCGATGTGCTGGACGGCTACCTTGCGCGCAAGCACGGCTGGGTTTCCAACGTCGGCAAACTGCTCGATCCGCTCGCGGACAAACTCATGACGCTGGCTGCGCTAGTCTGCATCTATGTTGGCAAGCTAAAGCCGATGTATCTTGTTTTGTTTTTACTCATGGCGCTCAAAGAGCTGCTCATGGTAATCGGCGGTGTATTTCTTGCCAAGCGCAAGGTTGTTGTCTATGCGGCATGGCCGGGGAAGATTGCCACGGGATTGTTTGCGGCGGGCGTGATGCTTTCGCTGCTTTCCTTCCTCTCCGTGCATGTCGAGCCCTACAATCTCTATATATTGGGGCTTGCGACGCTGACTTCCTATTATGCGCTTGCATTTTATGCGGTAACACAGCTGCCGCGCGCGTTTCAAAACAAGCCGGATTCCAAGACCAACGAGAAACAGCTCGGCGATAGCTGAGCGCGTATCCTGCGTAACTTCTGGAAAACGCTTGCAAAAGCAGAATGATACTGCTATAATGCTTTTGTTGGATGATTGAACTTTTAGCGGAGAGTGGGCAAAACCCACTCTTTCGTTTTGAAGGGTGCTTTTTTCATCTGTTCACGAGAGAAAATCACCTGTTACGATTAGTTGTTTGACTAGATAAGGCGCTTTTTATAGCACCTGCAGCCGGAATTCATCGATTTCTTACAGGAGAAACAACTCTTGCGTCGAAACAAATCGAGCTGGCAACGTATTTGGAGGAAGATATTTGAACACAGCACAAAAAGTGGAGCAATTACTCAAGCAGCCCGTTGAGGCGCTTGGGTTTGAGTTATGCGACGTAGAATTTATCAAGGAATACGGCGACTGGGTACTCACGCTGTATATCGATAAAGAAGGCGGCGTGAATATTGACGATTGCGAGCGGGTCAGCCGCGCGGTCGATCCGCTGCTGGACGAAACGGACCCGATCGAGCAGGCGTATATGCTCTCCGTCTCCTCGCTGGGACTCGATCGTCCGCTGAAGAAAGACGCGGACTTTACCCGCAACATTGGCAAACGCATCGAGATCAAGCTCTTTGCGCCAAAGAATGGGAAGAAAGAATTCAAGGGCGAACTGGTCAGCTTTGACGAGACGAACGTCGTCGTCCGTCTCGAAACCGGAGAGATGACGCTGGAACGGAAAGCAATCGCGCTGGCGCGACCGGAACTCGTCTTTTAAACGGATCAGCAACGCGGGACACAACCCTGCGACCACGGGAAATATTTGACGACAGGGATTATTTTTAAGGAGTAGATAGGATGAACACAGAGTTTGTCGAAGCATTGAATGCGCTGGAAAAGGAGCGCGGAATCAGCAAAGATGTTCTGATTCTCGCAATCGAAGCGGCTCTTACCTCGGCTTATAAGCGCAATTATGGCGCGACCGCAAATGTGCGCGCGCAGATTGACCCGCGCAGCGGCGAATTTCGCATTTACGCCTCCAAAACGGTGGTGGAAGAGGTCGAAAACCCCATCAACGAGATTTCGCTGGCGGATGCAAAGCGCGTAAACGTGCTTTACGAAGTGGGCGACGTGCTCGAAGAGGAAGTCAAGGCGAAGGAGTTTTCGCGTATTGCGGCGCAGACCGCCAAGCAGGTTGTCGTGCAGCGCATCCGCGAGGCGGAGCGCGGCGTAATCTATGAAGAGTACGTCGAGAAAGAAAACGAAGTGCACACCGCCATCGTACAGCGGGGGGAAAAGGGCAACGTCTATGTCGAGCTCGGCAAGACGGACGGCATCCTGACCCCGAACGAAATGATTCCCGGAGAAACCTACGAAAACAACGCCCGCATCAAGGTCTATGTACTCGAAGTGCGTAAGGACAGCAAGGGCCCGCAGGTTCTCGTTAGCCGCACGCATCCGGGTCTTGTCAAGCGGCTCTTTGAGCTGGAAGTGCCGGAGATCCAGACCGGTGTCGTGCAGATTAAGTCCATCGCGCGTGAGGCGGGATTCCGCACCAAGATCGCCATGCATTCTACCGATATGCAGGTGGACGCGGTCGGCGCATGCGTCGGCCAGCGCGGCGCGCGCGTGGAGCGCATCGTCAACGAGCTGCACAACGAAAAGATTGATATCATCGAGTGGGATTCCGACTCGGCGGTCTATATCGCGAAAGCCCTCAGCCCCGCCAAGGTGCTGATGGTTTACATCAATGAAGAAGAGAAGGCCGCAAAGGTCATCGTACCCGATAGCCAGCTTTCGCTTGCGATCGGCAAAGAGGGGCAGAACGCCCGCCTTGCCGCAAAGTTGACCGGCTGGAAGATCGATATTAAGAGCCAGTCCCAGGCGGAAGAGGCGATGGACGCCTTCTACCACGAGGACGAAACGGGAGAAAGCGAGGCGTAACGCTTGGCAAAGAAGATTCCCATGCGGATGTGCGTCTCCTGCCGGGAGATGCAGCCCAAAAAAGAGCTGGTTCGCGTTGTGCGGACCCCGGAAGGCGCGGTCGTACTGGATACGACGGGCCGCGCGAACGGACGCGGCGCTTATCTTTGCAAGAAGAGCGCCTGTTTGGAAAAGGCGATCAAGTCCCGCGCGCTGGAACGCGCGCTTGAGACGAAGATTGAGCCGGAAACCTACGACACGCTGCGCGCACAGTTTGCGCAATATCAGGAACATGAACAGCAAGCTGAATAGCGCGATCGGGTTCGCGATGAAGGCGGGCAGACTCAAGTCCGGAGATTTTGTGACCGAGAAGCTGCTCCGGGCCAAAAACGCAAAGATTGCGTTGATCGATGGCACCGCCTCGGACAACACGAAGGACAAATACCGCGATATTTGCGAACACAGCGGCATCGAGCTGGTCGAGGTAGAAGAACTCGGCCGCTGGATCGGCAAACCGGGACGCATGGTTGCCGCGGTGACGGACGAAGCGTTTGCGCAGATGATTCGGCGCGCGCTGGTGCAGACCGAAACGGAACCGAAAGACAAGTAAAACCGCATCCACAAGATGCCAAAGAAAATATATCATATGACAAACATCCATCCGCCTTTGCAAAGCGGACGGCGAAAAACGCGGGGGTAACGACGTAAATGGCAAAAAACAATTTTCTCGAATCGGCAAACGGAATTCAGAAGAACACAAAAGAACTTCTGGAGAGGCTGACGCTGACGCAGAGCTCCGTAGGAGAGCTGCTTGTATCGGTGCGCCATTCTGAGAGCGACCTTCTTGAAAAGGAGGAGCAGCAGCGCAAAGCGCGCGAGGAGCGCGAGCGCATGGAGCGTCTGCGCGACTTGCTGGACTCCGATCAGGATCACGCCGCACACGCCGGAGGAAGAGCAGACGACGAACTGCCGCAGCAGCCGGTGAAGGCGGAAACGCCGAAGGCGCTAGAGCCGGAAGTAAAAGCGCCCGCAGCGGAGAAACGCGCTTCCGAAGCGAACGCACCGCAGGAGAACGCCGCACAAAAACCGGCTGCGGAACAGACTGCCGCGGGTAAACCCACTGTTGAAGCAGGCAGCGCGGATCAGCGCGCGCCGCAAAAAACCGCGACGGAGCAACCCGCGCAGCAGCCGGTTGTCGCCGAGCAGCCGAAAGCGCAGCCGGAGCAGCAGAGCGTTGCCGCCGCGCCGGAAGCACCGAAGAAACCGGCAAACAGCGGATATGAAGCACACGCGATCTCACAGGATGATCGCCGCCGCCCGCAGCAGGGCGGAAATTATCCGCAGCAGGGCAACGGCTACCAGCCGCGTCCGCAGGGCGGCAACTATCCGCCTCGACAGGACGGCTATCAGCCGCGTCCGCAGCAGGACGGCTACCAGCAGCGCCCGCAACAGGGCGGATACCAGCAACGTCCGCAGGGCGGCAACTATCCGCCGCGACAGGACGGCTATCAGCCGCGCCCGCAGCAGGGCGGTACCGGCCCGCGTCCGGGTCAAGCGGGCGGCTTTGCGCCGCGCGGACCGCGTCCGGCCGGCACAGGCGCGCCGGCGGCTCCGGCAGCCGGAGGCAAAGAGCGCGTCAGCAACTACGATCCGAACAAGAGCGCCTATGCCCGCACAAAAGAAGCGGAAAAGAAGGCGAAGAATAAAAAGGCA
>CAYVAO010000181.1:2163-5166 GCA_964448895.1 uncultured Christensenella sp. | reverse complement strand
CGGATCGCCGCTTGAAAGATATCGTCTGCCGAATGCACGACAACGGTGTTTGAACCGAGCGACTCTAGAGCAACCTCGACCTCGCTGGACCAACCGCTGATCGAATCCAGATGCAGCGCAAACTGATTCACGCTCTGTGCGCGCGGCGCGAGTAGCACATGCACCTTTCCGCCTACGGGCAAGAGAGCAGCGTACTCGTTGAGCGCGGTGGCGGCTCTTTGAATCTCTTCTTTGCTGTAGGAGAATAGAACCGTCTTTGAGCCGTCTTTTTGGTTGAGCCAAACGTCAGCGGTGTCTCCCGCGAGAACATTGTATGTTTTCGTCTGGGATTCCGTCGAGGGTTCTTCTTGTGCTTCTTCCTGCGGTTGCTCTAGGTCGGCGGTCGAAACTTCACTTTCCGTATCTTGATCAGGAGCCGGTACAAACACCTCGTCCCCTTCTGCGTTCAGCAGTTCATCTACCGTCAGCGCGGAAAATAAATGCTTGATTGCATTAGCGCCATCCACCAGTTCGGATCGTAAAAAGAAACGATCGGTTAAAAAGCTTTCAAACGATTCGCTGATACTGCCGCTTTGTAAAGCAGACAGAGAAAACGATGGTAATCCCGCGAGCGTTCGATTCTCTTCCTCGGAGACAACAGGCATTTTTCCGGCAAAGAGAAGCATACATACGCCAATTACGCCGCAGAGGATGACCCACCACAGCGTGATCAGGAACGTAAGCTTTCTACGCATGCTCTCTCTCCTTTAGCGTTCTAGAATCGGAAATACAGAAACGGATTATAGCTATCCGAAACAAGGTTCATGATGCTCAGCGCGACGCCTACCGTCAGCAACGCAACAGAAAGCAATTGAGCCGTTCGTTGCAGGCGCAGGTTTCGCCGTGTCCAGCGCTCCAGCGCAGGCAATATCGGCAAGCACAGCACGCATGCTATCAGCGGGAATACCGTATAAGTCCGAATGGTTTGCAGCGTAGCAACGTCCATCCAGGCGGCAAGCGAGTATGCGCCGTTTTGATACGAAACGCCAAGCATGACCATCATTTGCCGCGCGCAATCTGCCAGGTTGGTTTGATAGAACAACACCCAGCCAAACAGCACGGCGAGCAGTGTGAGAAGGACGCCGAGTGCGCGTGGTGTGCGTTTGACCACGTACTTGAGCGCGCCGTGCTCCAGCGCGATCAAAACGCCGTAATACAAACCCCAAAGAACGAAATTCCAGCTCGCACCATGCCAAAGCCCGGTCAGCGACCAGACGAGTAGCAGATTCAGCGTCGTTCTGTGCCGGCCTTTCCGGCTGCCGCCCAATGGAAAATAGACATACTCCCGAAAGAATTTTCCGAGGGAGATATGCCATCTGCGCCAGAATTCCGAAACAGAGCTGGCGATATAGGGATAACGGAAGTTTTCCTGATAGCGAAATCCGAGCACACGGCCAAGGCCGATTGCCATATCGGAATATGCGGAAAAATCGAAGTAAATCTGCAGCGCAAAGACGACGCTGGTCATCCAGCCCGCTGCAACAGAAGCCCCCGCGTCGGGCAGTGATGAGAGCATTTCGCCGAGTATGTTGGCCACGAGCACTTTCTTGCAAAGCCCGATCGCAAAACGGCGCATGCCGCAGGAGAAGTCATCCAGTGTGGTTTGCCGTTCGGATAGTTCAAACTCGATGTCCGCATATTGCACGATTGGTCCCGCAATCAACTGCGGAAAGCAGGAAACATACAGCAGTAAACGCGCAAAGTTCTTTTGCACGCGTACGTTTCCTCGGTAAGCGTCGACCGCATAGGTGATCGCCTGGAAGGTAAAAAACGAGATGCCAATCGGCAACCGCGGCGTTTGCATGACATTTGATGCGCCGATCAAGGTGAAGAATTGATTCGCAAAAAACGCCGCATATTTAAAGTAGAGCAGCGCCGAGAGCGCAATGAGCAGCGTCAGCGCGAACAGCGCGCGCTTGGTGGCTTTCGACTTCGCCGCGCTGAAGGCGAGCGTTCCAGCGTAAACCACAAAGCTGACAAACGCCATAACGAGGACAAATACCGGCTCTCCCCAGGCGTAAAACAATAGTGAGCCGACGAGTAATACCGCGTTACGCCAGCGAATGTTCCGGAAAGCGAAATAAACCGCGAGCATCGCGGGCAAAAAGAGTAATAAAAATGTCAGGCTCGAAAATACCATGAGCGTATTATACCATAGAAATTTTCACTTCGTATGCTTTACACCAAGTGTTATAATCTTGTCATCGTTGATCTGATTATCTATCAATAGAACAGGAGAAACTTCCGTTGCATCTTATCATTAAAAAATATCTTCCAAACGCCATTACGCTGCTCCGGCTCATCTTTTCGCCTGCACTTTTACTGATGGAACCGTTTTCCAACCGTTTCCTCCTGCTTTATGCGCTGCTTGGCTTAAGCGATATTCTCGACGGGTTCCTTGCGAGGCGTTGGAATGTATCCAGCCGGTTCGGAGCGCGCCTTGACAGCGCAGCGGATTTTCTGTTTTGCGGCGTTCTACTCTATCTCTTGTTCAACAGTCTCTGTTGGCCGCTTTGGGCCATTATTTTGGTTGGCATCATCTTTGTAATACGCTTGGCATCGCTGACGATCTGCTATATACGCTTCTCTCAGATTGCGTTTCTCCATACATACTCGAACAAAGCAACCGGATTTTTACTGCTACTTTTTCCGCTCTTCATCCGCTTCATCGGTCAGGATTGGACGATGATTCTTCTCAGCAGCGTCGCAAGTATTTCGGCAATCGAAGAATTCTGTATCTCAGTTATTTCAAGCGAATTCGACGCAAATCGAAAATCGATCTTTTCAAAAAAACCTCCGGCTGATCGCAACTGAGGATAAAATAACCGACTTATACGGTTCAAAAATAGAGTCCCGAGTTGTTAATCTCAGGACTCTTTCAGCTCGGTCAGTTTCAGTTTAAATCAATCAATTTTGCCTTGACGCCTTCCAGCGCGTTCAGGTCTTTTACCAACTGTTCGATCG
>CAYVAO010000181.1:0-2153 GCA_964448895.1 uncultured Christensenella sp. | reverse complement strand
GGCGGTTGGCAACATGCTAAGTCGGATTTGCTCCTCACGGAGAATTCGATCCACTTCTTCCATCGACTGCGTCCTCTCATTGGCCATGTTTGTTTTCAGAAACACGGAACTAACCAAAATTCAATAAAGCAGAGTCCCGAGCAATGAACTCAGGACTCTTTCTGCGCTTTTCTCTTTAGTTCAAGTCAATCAATTTTGCCTTGACGCCTTCCAACGCGTTCAGGTCTTTCACCAACTGTTCGATCTCCTCTTTCTTGCCATACGGCTGAAGAATGATCATGCCGTCTGTCGCGCAGAGGTCTTCGCTGACTTCGTGCAAACCAAGGCGCGCTTTAATTTTGCAGCCATTCTCCGTCAGCACCTTTTGAAACTGGGAAGCGTTGGATGTTCTGTTGTCCATGCGGACACCGATAACGTAGTAGTAAGACATGTGATTCCCCTCCTCATGAACTAGATTCTGTTTGATTCAAGCTCTACAAATCATTTGATAATTAAGACTTAACTCACCATCCGTGAAATACTATACATATACGTTACTTCAATTTACTGTTAATTTCAAGTAAATAAATATGAGTTAATATGGTATCCCCAGAAGTCCCAAGATTAAATTTCCGATAACCCAAATCCCGGTATTCAACGTTAAGAAGCAGACAAAGAATGGTGCAGATCGATTTCCAAGCGGTTTTCTAAGAACAAATGCCGAAAGAAACTGCAAGTTCGCATAGATCAAACCATAGATGGCATAATACGCTACAAGGTCAACAAAAGCATTGTTGGCGGCGATTCCCCACTCATTATGGACTCTCGTCAAGGGCCCAATGACGATATTTGTGAAGGCAGTCATAAATAAAGTTGTAATGACCATTGCAACTTCAGAAATCAGGAAAAGAGCAAATATAGTTGACAACACACTTTGTTGATTATTGCCGAGTTGAATTACCTTCTTCTTATTGATCCAAAGAGATAGAAACAAGGACAAGATGCAAATAACAAGTATAATCCCAAGTATAACGAGAGAGTACGGGGGTATGATTAGATACAATATCCGTAACCCATGAAACATCTAATCATACCCCCGCTATTTCTTTATTCCCACTCTATCGTAGACCACACGATTCACGTGCGGTACCTCGCCAATAATTCGCTCGCTGATGCGCCTGAGCACCGGATACGGAATCTCCGCCCATTCGACCGTCATCGCGTCCGTCGAGGTCACCGCGCGTACGCCGATGATATAATCATACGTGCGCTGATCGCCCATCACGCCTACCGTACGCATGCCGGTGAACACGGTGAAATACTGCCAAATTGCTTCTTCCAACCCGGCATTTTTTACTTCCTCACGGAAGATTGCATCGCTTCTGCGCAAAATGGCGAGCTTATCTTCCGTCACGTCGCCCAGCACACGAATGGCTAAGCCGGGGCCTGGGAACGGCTGCCGCCAAACGAGCTCATGCGGGATACCGAGTGATTCTCCCAGCGCGCGCACCTCGTCTTTAAACAGCATACGAAGCGGCTCAACCAGCCCAATAAAGCCGATATCCTTCGGTAAGCCGCCGACGTTATGGTGGCTCTTAATCGTGCTCGCGCTACTGGTACCGCTCTCGATTACGTCCGGATAGATTGTACCTTGCAGCAGGAACTCCGCTCCGCCGAGCTTCTTGGACTCTTCCTCAAATACACGGATGAACTCTTCACCGATGATCTTGCGTTTGCGTTCCGGCTCGACCACGCCTGCGAGCTTACTCAGAAAGCGCTCCCGCGCGTCGACTTTAACGATATTGAGCGAAAGCGTATCGTGATACACCTGCATGACTTGCTCCGCTTCGTTTTCACGCAATAAGCCGTGATCGACGAAAATGCAGGTCATCTGGCTGCCGACAGCTTCATGCACCAGCACACTCGCGACAGAAGAGTCCACGCCGCCGGAAAGCGCGCCGATTACCCTCTTATCCCCTACCTGCGCGCGAATGCTCGCGATCAGTTCGTCCTTTAGATTCGCAGCGCTATAGTCGCACGAAAGATGGCAAACACTCTTTAAGAAGTTTTCGAAGAGCTTTTGTCCGTTTTGCGTATGGGTCACTTCCGCGTGAAATTGAATGCCATACACTTTGCGCTCCTCGTCCGCAAACGCCGCTACGTGGCAAGCTTCG
>CAYVAO010000180.1:0-5175 GCA_964448895.1 uncultured Christensenella sp. | reverse complement strand
GTAGGCAATTTTGAACCGTTCTTTGTCAAAGGCGTGGACATCGGCGCGGCAAAGCCCGGCTACTGGCCCGGCGAATTCGGCATCACGCAGGAAGATTACGCGCGCTGGTTTCAGCAAATCGGGCAGATGCACGCAAATACCATCCGCGTCTACGTGCCGCAAATGCCCGCGTTTTACGATGCTCTCTTAGCCTATAACCTGACTGCAAAAACGCCGCTGTATCTCATGCAGGGTATCTACATGAACGAGGAGCTCATCGTTACCTATCTGGACGCGTATTGTAATGGCGGCGAGCTGGTTAAGAGTTTTTATAACGACCTGAAGAATACGATCGACATCGTCCACGGAAACGCGACCGTCGAAAAACTGCCCGGCAATGCGGGCGGAACGTATACGAGTGACGTATCGAGCTATGTGATCGGTTATCTGCCGGGCATCGAGTTCAGCGCGGATTTTATCCTTGGCACAAACGAAAAGAATCCCGACAAGACGAGCTTCTTCGGAACGTATGTGTATACGGAGAGCGCCTCTCCCTTTGAGGTATTCCTCGCGGAATCTCAGGAATACATGATCGCGTACGAAACGGATCATTATGATGTGCAGCGACCGATTGCGATCACCAACTGGGTAACGGCGGATCCGCTAACGCATCCCGGCGAACCGAATCCCAGCATGGAAGACGCGGTCAGCATCGATGTGGAGCACATCAAAGCGACCGCGAGCTATACGGCGGGCTTCTTCGCTTCCTACCACGTCTATCCCTATTATCCGGACTTGATGAGCTACGATCCTGCGTATGTCTCCGGCGAAAACCCGAATCCCTACCGCGCATATCTGACGGAGCTGAACGCCTACCACACGATGCCCGTGCTGGTCGCGGAATTTGGCATTCCAACTTCGCGCGGTAAAACGCATGTAAACGCGGTTACGGGCTTTGATCAAGGCAATGTGGAAGAGACGGCGCAGGGCAATATGCTGGTCTCCATGATGCAGGATATCCCCGACGTCGGCTGTATGGGCGGACTGATCTTCTCCTGGCAGGACGAGTGGTTTAAGCGCACCTGGAACACCACCGATCAGGAAGAGGTGGAGCGCAGGCCATATTGGTTCAGCGTGGAGAGCCCGGAAAAGACATTTGGTCTGCTCTCGTTTGACCCCGGCGAAACAACCGCAGTGCTGATCGATGGCAAAGCGAACGAATGGAGTACGGACAACGTCGTTTCCGAAACGGACGGCCTTCGCCTGAGTATCAAGAGCGATGAAGCGTATCTCTATTTTTTGATCGATCTGGGTTCGCTTCGCTTTGGACAGGATATCGTCTATATCGCCGCGGATACGATTGCCGATCAAGGCAATCTATCGTATGAAGGCGTCTCGTTTGCGCAGGCTGCCGATTTCTTGATCAAGATCGATTCTCAAACCGACAGCATCATGCTGGTCGATGCGTATTACGACGTGTTTCAATATCAGTATTCCGTGCAAAGCACACTGGTCGACCCAATCGAGCATCAGTCGGATAAAAACTCCGGCACATTAGTTCCGCTCTATGCGGCCATGAACCGCAAAATTGTATTGCCGGGTTCGGAGGAGGTCATTCCGTTTTCCAAGTTTAACGCGGGCGCGCTCACTTATGGAATCTCCGACCCTGCCAGCCCGGACTTCAACTCCCTTTCGGATTTTTACGCTTCGGGCAATATCATAGAGCTGCGCATCCCCTGGCTCCTGTTCAACGTGCGCGATCCCGGCACAAAAAACATCATTGCAGACTGGAACATAACAGGCGCAGTCACAGGACAGAGCGTAGAGCGTTTCTCGTTCGCTGTGTTTTCCGGGCTCTCTACGGGAACCATTCCATTTGGAAGCTACGACTGGGAAAGCTGGGATCTGCCAACCTACCACGAACGACTGAAGAAGAGCTATGCTATTGTACAGGCTTGCTATGCTTCGATCCCTTAGCCGTATTACCGTCCAATCCGATCTCCTGCTTAACGCCACCTCAACGGAAAGGAGCGTGTTCATTTGATACTGGTTCAAACGATTGTCAATCTGCTCATCATCATCATGGGCACCGTGCTTGTTCTCTTTACGCTGCTGCTTCTTGCGCTACACGTCATGAATGCGTTTAAAAGCAAGCGTATTCACGAGATGCGCGAACAATTGATCTGCCTGATTTCAGGCGAAGCAGCCGCAAGCAGGCTCAAGAACAAGCTATATGATCTGATTCACCAGAGAGAAGGCTGCGTAAGTTCAATTCAACAAATCCGCGGCATTCGGTCGATGCGCGGCCTGCTGGTCATCTCTGAGACCGCAGACGAGTTGGATGCGGTGCATCTGGCAGTCCTCCGGCGCGAAATCAGCGGCGCGTGGTTCTCCGGCTATCTCGTCAAGCAGTTTGACACGGGAAGTGTCGATTCCGTCATCCTCGTTGTCAAGCTGATTGGTACGCTGGGGCTGGATCACTATACCTCCGAAGTGGTAAAACAAATCTATTATCATCGCACCAATCCGCATATGCAGCACATTGGATTGCTCTCGCTCTGCCTGCTCGGCGCGGAAACGCCGCTCATCTCCATCTGTCGCGATGCGTCCATCGCATCAGTTCTGTCGTTTCGTACGCTGGAAGAGTTGTTTAAAGTATATCGCGGCGATAAAGTGTTGCTTTGCCGTCGCCTGATCGATACCGCGGCGGATATCTATATCCGCAGAACTTGCGTCAAAGTAATCGGCGAAAACAAGTATTTATCCCTTGCCGAGCTGGTACTACCGTTGCTGAATCATCCGCAGGTCAATATGCGCATCGACGCGGCAAGAACGCTAGGCCAGCTCGCCTATCCAAACGCATATCGCCCGATCCTCGCGCTGGCAAAGAATGATCGATGGGAGCTTCGCGCGGTGGTTGCGACAGCGCTCTCCTCATTTGGCGCAAACGAAAATGCGGAAGTGTTGATCGATCTGCTCTGCGATCGCGAATGGTGGGTGCGTTACCGCGCGGCGGAGTCCTTGCTCAAGTGCACCGATCTCGACGATATCGTTCGTCGTGTTGCGGCTAAGGAAGACCGCTTCGCACGCGAGATGCTGCAATTTGCGCTGGATAAACAAGCGATTTGCAGCCGGAAAGGAGCCGCCTAATGTCGACTCATGACGTTCTCTATCGAATCGTACTCGGCGTAAACTACTTTTCATTGTTCTACGTCATCACCGTTAGCACGATCTATCTCATTCAACTGATCTCCGCCTCCATCGGGCTTCGGCGATATGTTCGCTCGCTTCGCTATGTTGACTATCGTCGCTTCCTCGATTCCGAGCACATGGTGCCGATCTCGCTGCTGGTTCCTGCGTATAACGAATCCGCAACCATCGTCGATTCCGTAAGAAATCTGCTCTCGCTCGATTTTCCGGAATACGAAGTCATCGTGATCAATGATGGTTCCAAAGACAACACGCTGCAATTGCTGATCGACGCTTATGAGCTGATTCCGTTCCATCAGCCCTATAAAAAATCGCTGCAAACGGAGGAGATCGTAGAAATCTACCGCTCCGCAGCGGACGAAAAGCTGATCGTGCTGAATAAGAAAAACGGCGGCAAGGCGGACGCGCTCAACGCGGGTATCAATGTCGCAGCTTATCCCGTCATCGTCACAATCGACGCGGACTCCATTCTGGAGAAGAGTTCTCTCATCAAGATCATCTACTCCTTTGTCAGCGATCCTTCCTGCATTGCGGTCGGCGGCATCGTGCGTATCGGCAGCGGTTGCGAAATTGAAGACGGGCAGATGAAACAGGTCGGGCTTTCGAAGAATCCGATCGTGTCGCTTCAGACCACGGAGTATCTGCGCGCATTTTTGACCGGCAGAATCGGGTTTGACGTGATGGGCATGCTGCTCATCATCTCCGGTGCATTCGGCGCTTTCAACAAGGCCGCCATCATCGAAGTCGGCGGTTACACGCGCAACTGCGTTGGCGAAGACATGGAGCTCGTCGTAAAGCTTCATCAGCTCATGCACGATATAAAACGCAAGTAGTCCGTTCGCTTGCTGCCCGTCCCTATCTGTTGGACACAGCCGCCGGAGAGATTGTCCGATTTGAAGAAGCAGCGCAAACGCTGGCACGTCGGTTTGATCGACACGCTTCTGAAGCACAAGAACATGCTCTTTAACCCGAAGTATGGTCGTATCGGCATGATTTGTCTGCCTTACTATTGGATCTTCGAGCTCGCCGGCCCCGCAATTGAAACGTTTGGCTATGTCTTTATCCCGATTTCGTTCTTCCTCGGCGTGGTCAATTTCTGGTTTATGCTGTCGTTTTTCCTCGTGGCGGTGCTGTATGGAACCATTCTCTCCGTCGGCGCGCTGCTGCTGGAAGAAAACACGTTTAAGAAGTATCCCGACATCAAGCAACTTCTCCAGCTTTTCTTCTATTCATTCGTCGATAACTTCGGTTATCGCCAGCTCAACACGGTCTTTAAAGTAGAAGCCATGTTTGGTTTTAAGAAGAACAAGCACCGTTGGGGCGAACTCAAGCGCAAAGGCTTTTCGCAGGGCGCGGAGACAAAACCCGGCAAGTCTTAATTCATTCAGTCAACTACAAATACACAGCATCAAAAAACAGTCCGTTCAATCGGGCTGTTTTTTATTGGGATACTCGTGTTGCTTTCGTTCCGTTTCATACGCGATCTGCATGTAAACCGATCCGTTTCTTCTTCACTTCTTCAAGTTGTTTTTGTGACGAATTATACACGTTCCTTTACTCTTTAATGTAGTTTTCGATGTTTACCGTGTAGATCGTTCTGTTTGCTTTGCATTGCAGAGTCAACGTTTGATCAGTATTTTGTTGTCTAATTTCTCTGTTTTTCTTTGTATTCGAGCCAAACAATATGCCTCTTGCGAGTAAAAGTTAAGATACTGCCGTTTTCACACCATTACGATTGAATTGTTTATTATTCAATGATTTTTCATTGACTTTTCCTCCTGTTGCGTTGACTGTTTTGACAAATCATTTATAATAAAATTAATAGTATTTGTATTGTATATACATTTAAATGTACACTTCTGATTTTTGTTGACTTACACTTATACCACTCTTTGCCAGATCGCTGTTCAACTTGCTAGAAAACATAATTTCATAAAGATCGGAGTCTGATCATATGAACAAGCAAGAAATTTTCGCGCTGAATTT
>CAYVAO010000179.1:425-5185 GCA_964448895.1 uncultured Christensenella sp. | reverse complement strand
CTCGTTGAGCCGCGTCTCAATCCGGCTCAGTGCGCGCACTTCGCCTGTTAGCCCCACCTCGCCCAGCGCGGCGGTTCTTGCCGGCAGCGGCAGATCCATCATCGCGGAGGCGACGCAGAGCGCAACCGCAAGATCGGTGCTCCGCTCGTCCAGCTTGAGCCCGCCGACGACGTTAAGATAGACATCCTTGGTCGAAAGCCGCAGGTGCGCTTTCTTTTCCAACACGGCAAGCAGCAGGCTCAACCTGCCCGTATCCACGCCCGCGCTCGTACGGCGCGGATTGCCAAACGCGTTGTCGGTGAGAAGCGATTGCACCTCCGCCAAAATAGGGCGCGTTCCCTCCATCGCGCAGGTGACGCAACAGCCGGGCGCGCTCTGACCGGAGAGGAACAAGCGCGAAGGATCGGCTACCTCCTGCATCCCGCCATCTCCCATCTCAAACACGCCGACCTCGTTGGTCGAGCCAAAGCGATTCTTCACCGCGCGCAGAAGTCGCAAGCCTTCGTGCCGGTCTCCTTCAAAATATAAAACGGTGGCCACGATGTGCTCCAGCACGCGCGGGCCTGCGATGTTTCCGTCCTTAGTCACGTGACCTACGATCAGCACGATCACGCCCGTCTCCTTGGCATATCGCGTGAGCCGCGCCGTCGCCGCGCGCACCTGGCTGACACTAGCGGGCGCACCAGCGCTCTCTTCTGAAATGATCGTTTGAATCGAATCCACGATCAGCACGTTGCAGCGTGTGTTGGTCGCCTCGTCGATGATCTGATCAAGATCGGTTTCGCAAAGCACGTCGATGTCGTTCTTCATGCCGAGGCGGTCGGCGCGCATCTTGATCTGGGACGCGCTCTCTTCGCCGGAGACATATAAAACGACGCTCTCGCCGGCGAGCGTATCCGCCGCCTGCAATAGAAGCGTCGATTTTCCGATACCCGGGTCGCCGCCAAGCAATACCACCATGCCGCGTATGAGTCCACCGCCGAGCACGCGGTTAAGCTCGCTCATCCCGGCGGAGATACGCTTTTGCGGAAGCGAAACCACTTTGCTGAGCTTTTGCGATACGGCGGTTCCGGTTGGCGCGCCGCTTTTCACCTTGACCTCGGCAAACTCGGTCATGGTATTCCAGCTTTCGCACTGTGGGCATTTACCCATCCATTTGGCGGACTCGTAGCCGCACTCGCCGCAGATATAGGTGACGCGATCTTTACTCGCCATATCAGCCGTTCACCCGGATGTATTTCCAAAGAATCTGTGCAGGATCGCTCATATCGCGCCAGAGGGCATAGTCTTCGCCCGCCATGACGAACTGCGCGTTGGTTCCCGTCTCGCTGATGAGATACGTTTTATCATCCGCAAAGACGTAGGCATACACCGTTTCGTCGCGGCTGAAAACCACGCAGCTCTGCGTAATGTCAAAATCGATCACACCGCTGGCAATGCGCTTTGGCGCGCCGCCGCCAACGCTCACGTACAGATCGCTGTTCTTATCATGATTTCCGCTCAGGTACGCCCAACGGTCGCCCGCGCTCTTGGGATCGTGCACAAAGCTGCCCGCCGAGAAGTCCCAGCGGTTGTTGTCGGAAAGCAGCACCGTGCGAATCAGGCTGTTTCCGGTGATTCTCGTATCCGTGTCCGCATAGATCACCTGACCGCTCTTGATCGAAGGCGCGCTCTCTGCATATGCGTCGCTATTGAGCACCGCAAGCGTCAAGAGTTCTCCGCTCGTTACGTCGCAGACCATCACCTTTGCGGTTGCGTCCTGCGTGCGCTCCGTCCAGACCGCGTAAGGCGACTCAAATAACAGCTTCGGCGTTCCCAGCGCAAACTCCGCCAGTACGGCAGTTTCTCCTGTCGTCTTGTCGAGGCGAACAATGCTTCCGCCGCCCGCCGTCTTGCAGTCGGCATACAAAATTACGTTCTCATCTTCAACAGGGTAGCGAATCGTGTCGTTGATGCGCGTGATGGCAATGTTGCTAAAAGCGCCCGTCTCGGGGTTTAAGCGAACCAGCCTGTCGCAGGCGTTTTCGCTCGCGCCCGTGGCAAAGAGAATTTCGCCTTCAAATACGCTTGGATCGACCACCGCGGTTGGCAACCCGTATCCTTCGCCAAACTGCACCGTCTTGACCTCACGCGTCAAAATCGGGTTCAGCGGAGAAGCGGTTTGCTTGGCCGGTTCCGTCGTGGAGGTCGCGGTGCCAAAGAGCGGCGCGCCGGATTGAATCCGCGCGTTGACAAACGGCATCACAACAAACACCGCGATTAAAACAATCGCAGCCAGCACACAAAGCGCGATTACGAGCTTGATGAGCGGGCCATAGCTCGTCGCGTCCAGATTCACCCTGCGTTTCGGGGTATAACTCAAGTTTTTATTCATGCGTTTCACGCCTTTCATTTTAACGCACACAAGTGGCCCGGTCAACGAAAGAAAGCGTGAACGAATGCGGTAAGACGCGTAAATCAACGCGATTTTGCCGCGCTTGTGATTCATGCTTTTGCACAACTACAAAATATGGTATCATGATGGGTAAGAATCCATCGTTCTTCGCCAGCAAACCACGCTTTCCATATCGTTTGCTCAAGCGAATTTTACGCATCGAAATCGAATGAAAAAAGGAACTGTTTCATGGCCTACCGCGCGCTCTATCGCCAATATCGACCCGCCCGCTTTGCCGAAGTCATCGGGCAGGAGCACATTACCACCACGCTGAAAAATCAGGTGGCGTCGGATCGACCGGCGCACGCCTATCTCTTCTGCGGCACGCGCGGCACGGGCAAGACCACGTCCGCGCGAATCCTTGCGCGCGCGGTCAACTGCCTCAGTCCCGAGGACGGCGAACCCTGCGGCAAATGTGAAGCGTGCCTGATCACAGCAAACGAAAGCGCCTCCGACATCACCGAAATCGACGCCGCGAGCAATAACAGCGTCAACGACGTGCGCGACCTCATCGAAACCGCGCAATACGCGCCGCTGAAGCGGCGCCGCCGTGTGTTTATCATCGACGAAGTCCATATGCTCTCGGGACCTGCGTTCAACGCGCTTCTCAAAACGCTGGAAGAGCCGCCGGAGCACATTCTCTTCATTCTCGCCACAACGGAACCGCAAAAGCTGCCCGCGACGATTATCTCCCGCTGTCAGCGGTTCGATTTTCACCGGCTGTCGATTACGGACATCAAGCAAACGCTCAAGAGCGTTCTAAAAAAAGCCGGCGCTTCTATCGAAGACGGCGGACTTTCGCAGATTGCCCGCGCGGCGCAGGGCGGCATGCGCGACGCGCTCTCGCTCGCCGACCAGTGTCTCGCTTTTTGCGGCGACAACGTCACCACCAAAAACGTTTACGACGTGCTGGGCAGCATGGAGGACGCGTTTTTATTCGATATGTCTCAGGCGTTGCTCGCCTCCAACGCGCCGGAAGCGCTGCGAAAGCTTGACAGCATCATGCAGGCGGGCCGCGATCTTTCCGTCTTTGCCGCGGATCTTGCGGCGCATTTTCGCGCGCTGCTACTGAGCAAAACCTGCGGCAGGTGCGAGGATCTATTAGATTGCACCGAGGACGAGATGACGCGCTATCTGGAGCAGGCAAAGAGCACCTCTGAAGCGCGGCTGATGCTCGCGGTGGATCGCTTGATCGCAGCTCAAAACGACATGCGCTATCTGCCGTCTCCGCGCGCGCTGCTGGAAAGCGCGCTCATCCACATCTGCCGGCCTGAGGACTCGGTTTCGCTGGCGAATCTGGAAGCGCGGCTCGACCGTCTCGAAGCGCAGATGAAGGAAGGAATTCCGGCGCAGATATCCGCGCCGAAAGCGAGCGTCGTAGCGCCCGCGGCATCTGCCGCACCCAAAGCAGAACCAAAGGTCGCGGCTTCCGCGCCAAAATCGGACGAAGCGCCCTGGACAGACTTAACCCCGCCGCCGGAGGAATGGCTGCCGGACGAAGCATATGCGCCCGAAACCGTCGCGCCAAAGGCAGCGCCCGTTTCGTCTCCGGCGCCAAAATCGCAGCCCAAAGCGGAGCAAGCGCACCCAAGCGCCCCCGCCGCGAAACCTTCCGGCACAAACGACGCCGCCGCCATCTGGCGCGAGGCGATCGCAAACATTCCAAATATGTTTGTGCAGGCGCTGGCAAGAGAAGCGGTCGCAATCCACTTTGAACACAACACGCTGACGGTCGGATTCACCGAAGCACAGGAGATGAAGCACAAGAGCCTCTCCGCGCCGATCAATTTTGAGCCAACGCAGCGAGCTTTGCAGATGGTCAAGCCCGACGCAAAGCTCGTGATCACGACGACAAAAACAGCCCCAGCGAGCGGACAGGCGGAAGAGCTCGCCAAGGCGCTGTTTGGGGACAAACTCACGATACAATAATCATTCAATCACAAACGAAAGATATCTTCAGGAGGAACTTTTTTTATGGCAAAAGGCGGATTTCCCGGCGGAATGGGCGGTATGGCGGCGGCAACATGCAGCAGCTGATGATGAAAGCCCAGAAGATGCAGCAGGACGTAGCCCGCGCGCAAGCGGAGCTCAATGAGCGCGAGTTCTCCGCAAGCAGCGGCGGCGGCATGGTGACCGTTACCGTCACCGGCAACAAGGACGTGAAGAGCATCGTCATCAACCCCGCGTGCGTCGATCCAGACGATGTCGAGATGCTGCAAGACCTCGTACTCTCCGCGGTCAACGAGGCGCTCCGCACGGCGACAAAAACCGTTGAGGACGAAATCGGCAAGATCACGGGCGGACTGGGGCTCGGCCTGGAAGTATG
>CAYVAO010000179.1:0-415 GCA_964448895.1 uncultured Christensenella sp. | reverse complement strand
TCGCGCCTGCCCGGTCTTGGGCAGAAGACCGCGCAAAGGCTTGCTTACCATATACTCGATCTGCCAATTTCGCAGGCGCAGGAGCTCGCAGCCGCGATTATATCCGCGCGTGAAAAGGTCGTGGACTGCCCGATCTGCGGCACGTATACGGACGTTTCCCCCTGCGGCATCTGCGCGGACACGGCAAGAGACGGCAGCGTGCTGTGCGTGGTTTGCGACGCGAAGGACGTTATCGCCATGGAGCGCACGCGCGAATTTCACGGAAAATATCACGTGCTGCACGGCGTATTATCGCCCGTGGACGGCATTGGGCCGAACGACATCCGCATCAACGAGCTCGTCGAACGCGTGAAAGCGGGCGGCGTGAAGGAAGTGATCCTCGCGACCAATCCGGAGGTGGAGGGCGAAGCGACAG
>CAYVAO010000178.1:0-5189 GCA_964448895.1 uncultured Christensenella sp. | reverse complement strand
AAGCTCACGATTGTTGGCGCGCTGCCGCTGGCGAATGTTGGCGAGCGGCTGGAATTGACGGGCGAATATTCCTCACATCCGAAATACGGCAGTCAGTTTCGGGCGATCGCCTATCATACCGTAGCCCCCGCGACGCTATCCGCTATCGAAACCTATCTCGGCAGCGGGCTCATCAAGGGCGTTGGCCCCGCGACGGCGCGTGCCATCGTCTCCACCTTCGGCATGGAAACGCTCGCGATTCTGGACGAAGACCCGCTACGCCTTTCGGAAATACCCGGTATCGGCGCAAAACGGCGGGATATGATCCTCGCGAGCTACACCGAAAACCGCATGATGCGGGATATTTTGCTCGCGCTGGAACCGTATGGGGTCACTGTTAATCAGGCGTATAAGCTCTTTAAAATTTACGGCGAACTCTGCCTTGCGCGAATCGAAGAAGACCCGTACCAGATCATCAAGGATGTGGACGGCATCGGCTTTGTCACGGCGGACAAGATCGCGCAAAACGTTGCCGGATTTTCGTTCGATTCCGAATCACGCCTGCGCGCGGGGCTTCTGTTTGCGCTCTCCACGGCGGCAAACGAATATGGACACACGTATCTACCCAAAAAATCGCTGCTCAACTACTCGGTCAAGCTCCTTGGCGCGCCGGAAGAACGTTTGAACGATTCGCTGGATCTATTACTGGCACATGGCGAAGCGGTGCAGCAATTCGTCGGCGAAACGGAAGCAGTCTTTTTGCCGTACTTCGACCGGATCGAGTCGTATGTTGCGGAAAAGTTATTGAGTTTATCACAAAAGCCAATTGAGAACCCGTTTTTCGACTTTGCGGCAATTCAGTCCGCACAAAAGCTGGAGCTCTCCGGTCAGCAAAAGAACGCGGTACTTGCGGCGCTGAACGAAGGCGCGCTGGTGATCACCGGCGGCCCCGGCACGGGTAAAACGACTATCATTCGTTTCATCACCGCCATTATGGAGGAAATCGGGCTGGAAGTCGCCTTAACCGCGCCAACCGGCAGAGCCGCAAAGCGCATGAGCGACGCAACCGGTCACGAAGCGAAAACCATCCACCGCCTACTTGAATACGTTCCCGGCGAAGGCGTTTTGCGCAATTCAGACGATCCGCTGTTCGTCGATATGGTAATCGTGGACGAGATGAGCATGGTGGATGCGATGCTGATGAACGCGCTACTCAAGGCGATCTCCGTCGGTACGCGCCTCATCCTCGTTGGCGACGCGGATCAGCTGCCCTCCGTCGGCGCGGGAGACGTTCTTCGTGACATCATCAGCAGCGAGACCATTCGTGTGGTTCGTCTGGACGAAATCTTCCGTCAGGCGCAGTCGAGCATGATCGTGACCAACGCGCACCGCATCAACGAAGGGTTCGCGCCGCTGCTAGACGTACCGGAAAGCGACTTTTTGTTTGAGGACGTCGCCTCGCAGGATCGCATTCTCGATCGGATTCTACATATCTGCACGCATCCAGGCGAGGTTCTCGCGACAAACGAGCCCCTGCTGGATGTGCAAGTGCTTGCTCCGATGAAAAAAGGCGTATTGGGCGTCTATAACATCAACGCGAAACTGCAAGCCGCGCTCAATCCGCCGGCGCCGCATAAAAGCGAGCACATCAGCGGAGATTCGATCTTTCGCGAGGGCGACCGCGTCATGCAGATGAAAAACAACTATAAGATTGAGTGGCGGAAAAAACTACCCGGCGGTGGTGTGGAAGATGGCACCGGCGCATTCAACGGCGACCTCGGCACGATCTATCAAATTCACGAGCAGGATCGCGCGTTGAGCGTCATTTTTGACGATGAGCGGCTTGCGGTGTTTGACTACACGCATATCGACGAGCTGGAGCTTGCTTACTGTATTTCGATCCATAAGAGTCAGGGCAGCGAGTTTCCGATTGTGATATTACCGATGTTTGGCGCGGCATCGCCCATGATGACGCGAAACCTTCTGTATACCGCCGTTACGCGCGCGAAAAAACAGGTTGTCTGCATTGGCAGAAGAGACGCGCTCATGAGCATGGTCAATAACAACCGCACGGATCGGCGTTATACCGCGCTCTGCAGCCGCTTGAGCGAACTTCGGGCGCTTGGCGTATGAGCAATTCCACGCACAAAACGATTGTTCAGGCGCTTCTTGACGCGCTCTATCCGCCGGACGTTGCGTGCGCGCTCTGTGGAAAAGAAACGCTGCTAGACCGCGACCATCTTTGCACAACCTGCCGGGATTCTCTCTCTCCTGCTCCCGCGCTCGTATGTCCGTCTCTGATGGACGGAATTGTCGCGGCGTATCGTTACGGCGGCGGCGCGCGCGAAGGTGTTCGAGCGCTCAAGTATCAAAACCAAGTGCGTCTTGCCCCGTTCTTTGCCCAAGCGATCACGCTGCCGCCGGATTGGCGGATCGATTGCGTGGTTCCCGTTCCGTTGCATCCGCTCAAACAATGGCTCCGTTCGTATAATCAAAGTGATCTGCTCGCCAAAGAACTCTGCAAACGATACGCGCTGTTGCAGCAAGACGATCTGTTGCGGCGTACGCGCTTTACCAAATCGCAGACAAAGTTAAACGAATTTGAGCGTGCAAAAAATGTATCGCAGGCGTTTCTTGCCTCGCCTGAAGCGCGCGGGAAAAGCATTCTTTTAATCGACGACGTGACCACCACGCATAGCACGCTGCTTGCCTGCGCTGTCGCGCTCAAACAGGCGGGAGCCACGCGCGTTTACGCTGCTTGCGCAACCGCCGCCATCCACGGCACCCACCGGGACTAAGCAACTTCATACAAAATCGTCTGATCGCATGATCAGAGGTTTTTTTCTCTCAGCTTTAAGGCAAAACCGCCTGATCAAAAGATCAGACGGCTTTTTGTTGTACTCAGATGTATTGGTTTTTACCGGCCTGCCTGCCGGAGAAAAAGATGATCACGATCAGTATCCCGACGCAGACCAGCGCCGCGTTCCAGTTTCCAGTCCAGTCGAACAGCCAGCCGCCAAGCAGCGGACCAAGCGCGCCGAAGCCGTAGCCCAGTGACTGCACCATGCCGGAGAGGCTCGTCGCGCGCTCTGCGTTTTGCGTTCTTAGCCCGATCAGCAACATGCAAAGATTGAAGCAGGAACCCGTTGAGAAGCCGTAGAGCATCACGCAGACGGTCAGCAGCGCGGTGGATTTCGCCATCGCCAAACCGCAAAGAGAAGCGATGTAGAGCACGGATACGATGGAGATCAGCCCGCGCTGATCTTTAAGCCGTGTCGCGATCGCAGGAATTAGAAACGCCGCGGGAATGGTCGTGAGCTGAAACGCAAACGCAAGATATCCCGCAGATTCCTGTGAAAGGCCTTTGAAGAGCGCAATGCTCGGCAGCCACGCTGCAAAAAAGTAAAACAAAAACGACTGAGCGCCCATGAGTACGGTCAACCACCAGGCAAGCTTTGTGCGCCAGACGGACTTCTCATTCTGCTGTGCAGCGGCAATGTCCGTCTTAGTCTGAACAATCGAGAGCTTGCGCTGCGGCAGCCAAACGAGGATACCGATGATCGCGAGCGCGATCCAAACCGCGAGAGAATTCCGCCAGCCCATGTTGGGAAGCTTGCTAATAGGATAGCTCACCGCAGCGGAGACCGCCGCAAACGAGGTCATAGAGATCGTAAACGCGCCGGTGGCGAGGCCCAGCCGCTCCGGAAAACGAGCCTTGATGATGCCCGGTACGAGCACGTTGCCAATCGCAATGCCCGCGCCGAGCAAGAACGTTCCGGCGAACAGTCCCGTGTTGCCCGCATACGAACGCAGCGCGACCCCAAGCAAGATTGCGGTTACGGCGATTAGCAGCGTCTTCCCCGCGCCGAACCGGTCGCTGATGCGCCGCACAAACGGCGAAAGCAACGCAAACATGATCAGCGGTATTGTCGTAAGCAACCCAAATACGCCGCTGGAAAACGGAAGCTCCGTCTTCATGGTAGGCACAAGCGGGCCTACCGCGGTGATTGGCGCACGCAAATTAATCGCGACAAAGATTAAGCCGAGGAACAATAATAGTTGAAACGGTTTTTTTTGCGCTGTTTTTTCTGTCAAAATCGTGTCTCCTTCCAGATGGGTGCAATCAAAAAATGCTTTACTCCATCTCTTCCGGCAAGAATTTCGTGTTGCAGAGTCCGTGATAATGGCTTCCCTTTTTCACGGTGAGCTTGAGCACGCAGTAATCCGGCTCGGTTACCCCTTTGGGATAATACATCTCAAACCCTTCCCGCCAAAGAAACGACTTTGTCTCCATGTCGGTGCAAACCTCGATGTCGCCGACGAACAGCGCGCCTTGATAATGATCTGGGTCGCAGTAATAGAGCGACGCTTTTGGATTCTTGAGCAATGCTGCAATCTTGCCCGAAGACGTATTAGTTGAAAGATAATGCGTTTTTATCCTGTCGTGCTCCAAAATTAGCATGGCTCGCGTAACAGGATAGCCGTCCTCGTCTACATAGGAAAGATATGCGGATTTACTCTCGCTTCGAAGCTTCCATATCGCATCAAAATTCTCTTTTGTCATGTGAGCCGCCTTCTTGCTTATAAAACGAAATAGTGCGGAATGATGTCTTCATATGTTCCATCATCCAGTCGAAAGCCGCCGGGGATTACGCCGAGTTGCGTGAAGCCAAGTTTTTGATACAAATGCAGTGCGGAAGCGTTGGTTTTGACCACCGCGTTGAACTGCAAAATACGAAAGCCGAGTGTTTTCGCCTGCCGCATGCAGTCGCGCACCAGCGTCTCGCCAACGCCATGCCCGCGAGCGCCCTCAGATACGGCATAGCTCGCGTTGCAGATGTGTCCGCAGCGGCCAACATTGTTGGGATGCAAAATATAGAGCCCCAGCATCTCGCCCGATGCGTCGTCCCGCGCGATTCCCGTATAGGATTGCGCGGAGAAAAACACGTCTCCCGATTCCTGCGTCAGCGGTTCCGTTTGCGGAAAAGCGACGCCTTCCGTAACGATTTCATTCCAAATTATGATTGCCTGTTCGATATCTGTCTGTTTGTAAGCCGCAATTTGAATTGACATATTCCACCTGAAAAACTGATCTGTCGTTTGCTTCGTAAAAAAGAACGCACCCTTATTCGGTATGAACAAGAGTGCGTTTCACCTGGCGGAGGGCCAGGGATTCGAACCCTGGGTCCCTTTCGGGACACGGCATTTCG
>CAYVAO010000177.1:0-5217 GCA_964448895.1 uncultured Christensenella sp. | reverse complement strand
TGGACGCGCTCTTCGCGCACTACGGGCGGAAACAGCGGCGGGGGTGAGATCGGTGTGTTCTTGATGATTAAAAACAGCGCATCGGCTGCCTCGTCAAACGAAGAGGTCTCGATTGGTACAAGCGGATTGTCATCTATCTAATCAAAAAAGCGACCATCGTCTGTGAAAACCAGTACCGCCGCGTGCTTGTGCAAAAGCCTGCAATGAAACAGAAGCGCATCCGTCGTCGGGTCTTTCATGAGCCCTTCTTGATCGAGCAATCGAGTCAACACAATCAGCCAGTCCGCACGACCTAGATGAAAGTTGAACTCACAGAATTTCAGCACGGTTTCAATACCGTTTCGGTACTCCACGCGAATATTGTTGCGCTGGGACGCGGGGATTCGTTTGCCCAGCACGGTTGCATAGCGACCATCCGGCACATCTTCCGGCAGCACACCCGTACCTGCGGCAACGATGTATTCCGTAAAGCCTTTATTCTGCGGCAGCGTGAGCGCAAGCGTCAATTCTTCTGCCGTCAACTGCTCGGATTCGATCACAACCGTGCGGTTTGGCAAAATTCCGTAGTGAAGTTCCCGCGTGCTACCGTCTTCAGTTTTGATGGTCGCCTTTAAATATCTGCCATTGTTCGAGCAGACAAGCGCGTCAATCGTTCCCTGCCCGCCGTCCGCAATCAGTTGTGTGCGAAGAGACGCTTTTGGCAGCATATGCGAGGCGGAGCGGAGCATATGCCGCGCGGCGTCTGCGGACGTAAATTTTCCTTCCCAGGCATCCGGTGCAATCAGGATGCGCCTGCACTGTCCCGGCTTTTCGCAAACTTCCGGCAATGTGCCAGAAATTTGCATGGTGCCATAGGAAATCTCGCCATCGATGACGCTGCCATCCGGCTGCACGCTGCCCAGCTACTCTACCGGTGTACATTTTTCGACTCGGTTGTTTTGAATAAACGGGTGATAGATGGTTAAATACGAAAGAAGCACCGGCTTTTGTTGCAATTGCGCAAAGAGCGCCTTGCCTACCTTGAGCGGAAGATTGGAAAACATGCAGATATAGGCGCTTTCGCTCTCCGCATCCCCAACGTCGTCCCATGCGCCAAAGAGCGTGGAGCCCACAACGTGCGTTATCGGAACTTCGGAAAAGGCGATGTTCCAGCAATCTTTTGGCGTAAGGTTGGAATCGCTCGTCATCGCAAAGCGAAGACCAAGAGAAAACTTGGAGTATTCCATAAACGTATATCCTCCTCAAGCGAAACAAATCCGCTTCGGGTTATTCTGCTTCCTCGCTTTGGAGCGCTTGCAGCTCCGCCTCCGCCTGTTCCCACTCGTAGTAGCAGGTTTCCACCAGCTGGCGCTGCACGTCCAACTGCTCGTAGATCGATTTTGCCGCTTCAAAGTCACTCGCAATCTGCGGATCAAATGCTTTCTCTTCCAGTGACTTTAGCGCGGTCTCTTCTGCGTGAACGCGCTCTTCCGCTTTGCGCTGCGCGGCTTTTGCTTTCGCAAGCGCGCTCTTGCGTTCTTTGGAAAGCTGATAGTCGTTCTTCACAGCGGGCGCTTCTTTTTCCTTTGGCGCGGTACTCTCGGCTAAGAATTCTTTATACGCATCCCAATCTCCCTCAAACTCGCGCATGCCGTCCTCATCCATAATGATGATGCGATCAGCGATTCGGTTTGCGAGATAGCGATCGTGGGTTACGATCAGCATCGTGCCGCCATAATCGCTCAGCGCGCCTTCCAGCGCCTCGCATGAAGGGATATCGAGGTGGTTGGTCGGCTCGTCCAGAAACAGCACGTTGCTTCCATTTAGCATCAACTTAAGCAGCTGAATGCGGGCGAATTCTCCACCGGAGAGGTCGCTCATGTGTTTGAATACATCGTCACCGCGAAAGAGAAATGAGCCGAGCATGTTGCGAAGCTGTTTCGTGTCATAACGCGGAAAGCTTGCGTTGAGAGACTCCAATATCGTACGCGGATCATTCGGGCGAACGGTTCCCTGCTCATAGTAGCCGACATGCACGTTTGGGCCGAGTTTATAACTACCGGAATCCGGCTCGATCTTGTTGGTAAGGATTTTGAGCAGCGTCGTTTTTCCGCAACCATTCGCGCCAAGGAGACAGACTTTTTCGTCGCGTCGGATCATGAGATTCATGCTTCGAAAGATTTCTCTGTTTCCAAAGCGTTTGCTCAAGTCTCTGCAGACAACGACTTCATTTGCGCTCAACGCGTCCGCTTTGAGATGAAAATGAATCGCTTGCGGGGCATCTTCCGGCTTCACGAGCGTGGCTTTGATCCGCTCGATCTGCTTTTCTTTGGAGGCGATGGTAACATAGTTGCGCGCCTGGTTCCATCTGCGCTGCTGTTCTATGATACCCTCGATACGCTTGATTTCACGCAGCGTGTTTTGATACTTTCGCATGGCAAACTCGCGCTCGTCCATCTTCTTTTCCATGGACTGGCTGTAGTTGCCGGCGTATTGATTCATAGAGCCGTTTTCCAGCTCAAAGATGCGATTGCAGACCTTGTCGAGAAAATAGCGGTCGTGCGAGATAAGCACAAACGCACCGCGAAACGAAGAAAGATAGTTTTCCAGCCATTCCAGCGAAGCAATATCCAAATGGTTGGTCGGCTCGTCCAGCAGCAATATGTCCGCATCGGAGAGGAGTATTTTTGCTAAAGCGGCTTTTCGCATCTGTCCGCCACTCATCACAGAGATCGGACTATTGAGCTGCTCTTCGGAAAATCCCAAGCCAAGCAGCGTAGAGCGCGTTCTCGCGCGATAGGTCAACCCGCCATCCTGGGTGTATCGATCCTGCAGGTCGGCTTGCTTTCGAATCAGCGATTCGTTTGCTCCTTCGCGCTCAATTCGCTCTGCGATCTCGTGCAGCGAGCGCTCCGCTTCCATCCATTTGCCGGAAGCTTCCAATACCGCGTCATAGAGCGTCTGCCCTTTGCCCCAGTTGGGAGATTGATCCAACATCGCAAGCGACGCGTTTTTGGATACAGAAAGTTGGCCGCGCCCGTCGTGCGGCTCCTGCCCTGCTATCATACGCATCAGCGTGCTCTTCCCGCAGCCGTTGATTCCAACGAGACCAACGTGATCCTGCTCGAACACATCAAACGCGATATCAGAAAATAAAGTTCTTTCTCCGAAGCTCTTTTCAAGCTCCTGCGCGTGAATCAACGACATCGTTTGTTTCTCCAATAATTTGACAGCTTATTTTACCATAGCGGCGTTGCATTTGCAAAAGCAGACTCACGTGAAAACGGCTTACAAAACAAACAGAGTGTAAACAGCGCGTACAAGATATTGTTACATTTTGGCATTCTTGTTTTGAAAAAGTTCAAATCAATTCATGACGGAAAACGTTATAATAGAAGTGTTGAAAAAGACGGAATCCTAGTATTCTGTTGCTGATCTTTTTGAAACACGAGTGAGGTAAATTATTTGAATACACCGCGTCTGCCCTCCGGCAAACCGCAAAAGCATATCTTCCCGCCTGCCGCGCGCACATGGATACTAACCATCGCGGGCGGATGCATCGTCGCGTTTCTCATTCTTCCGCTTGCGATCAATTATTTTTCCGGCGCAAATGCGGTTGCACTAGAAGCGGATCGCGTGATTATCGAGGCGACGCCAACGCCGATACCTTTTAGTGCGGAGGCGCTCGCGCCAACTTCCTGCGCGCTTAAAACACCGGAACCTGCGCCGGAAGCCACGGCTGGCGTGATCATGTCTCAATTTACGTTACTCAAGGAAAACGACGACTACCCAACCGTGTCGCAACTTCAAAATCGGCTGATGGAGCTTGGTTACCTCGATTCGGACGAACCAACTACCGTATATAACGCCGCAACAACGGTTGCCGTCTCTCTCTTCCAACGGACAATTAATGAGCCGATGGACGGCGTCGCCACAGGCGAATTGCAAGAGCACTTATTCAGCACGGAAGCAAAGCCGTACGAGCTGAAATTGGGCGACAGCGGAACCGACGTAGAGAGCATGCAGTCACGCTTGAGTGAGTTGGGTTACTATTCCGACAAGGTAAACGGTTACTTCGGCGTTGCAACCGAAGAAGCGCTGCTAGCGTTCCAAAAGAAAAATCAGATTAACGAGGACAGCGTGTTTAATGTGGAGGACAGAGATTTGCTCTATTCTCCCGGTGCGCGTCCAAAGATCGACCCAACGCCGACCCCGACACCAAAACCCACACCAAAGCCAACCACAAAGGTCACGACTACAAAAAGGCCGACGACAACGTCTTCCGGCGGAACGAGCACAACGACCGATGCACCGAGCGTGACCGACGCGCCCTCTGCAACCGAAGCACCCGCTACAGAAGAGGTCAGCTACAGCGCGTCTTACAGTGCGGACGGGTTAATCTCCGTTGCAAGCGCAATGCTCGGCAAGCCGTACTCCTGGTCGGAAGAAAGCCCGTCCAAAGGGTTTGACTGCTCCGGTTTAGTGTACTTTTGCCTGCGCACCTGCGGAGTCAGCACAAGCCGCTACAGCGCCGCGGGGTTCTCCTCTGTGAGCGGCTGGACGGAGATCACTTCTACGAGCGACTTGCAAAAAGGAGACCTGTTGTTCTTTAAAAATGACACCTCCGATCGCGTGAGTCACACGGGCATCTATGCCGGTGGCGGTAAGTTTATCCACGCCTCGTCCAGCGCGGGCAAGGTCATCACCAGCTCTATTTCAACCGCTTATTGGACGCGTAACTTCGTCAACGCAAGGCGGGTTTTCTAAATATGAGCGTTTGTGAATTATGCCCTCGCATGTGCGGTGCGGATCGAGAGCGTGAAATCGGCCTCTGCGGCGCGGGAAAATTGCCGCGAGTTGCAAAGATCATGCTGCACGAGTGGGAAGAACCGTTTATCAGCGGAACGCGCGGTTCAGGAGCTGTGTTTTTCTCTGGTTGTAACTTGGGTTGCGTCTATTGCCAAAATCACGAGATTCGTGACGGCGGCGTTGGAACATACATGGATCAAGACGCACTCGCGCAAGCGTATCTGCGGTTGCAGCATGATGGCGCGCATAATATCAACCTCGTTACCGCAGCGCCTTATGTACCTGAGATTGTCGAAAGCCTTCGTCGCGCAAAATCGCTTGGACTTTCGATTCCGGTCGTCTATAACACCAGCGGATATGAGAAAGTTGAGACACTTCGTCAGTTGGACGGTTTGGTAGATGTTTATCTGCCGGATTGGAAATATGTTT
>CAYVAO010000176.1:4967-5220 GCA_964448895.1 uncultured Christensenella sp. | reverse complement strand
CAGTCCCACGCCGGGCGTCGAGTGTCGCGTCCGCGCGACGCTGGGATAACCTTTACCCGCGGGCAGCTGCCCGCCCTCGCCGGGTTTCGCGCCCTGCGCCATCTTGATTTGAATCTCTTTTGCGGAGGCAAGATACGGCCCGGTCACGCCAAAGCGACCGGAAGCGATCTGCTTGATCGCGCTGTTGCGCTCGGTGCCAAAGCGTTCCTGCGCCTCGCCGCCCTCGCCGGAGTTGCTCTTGCCGCCGAGTTGG
>CAYVAO010000176.1:0-4957 GCA_964448895.1 uncultured Christensenella sp. | reverse complement strand
GCGCCCGTCTTGAAGCGGCGGACGATCTTTTCCACCGGCTCGACTTCCTCAATCGGGATCGGCTGGCATTTGGTGAAGCCTAGTAAATTGCGCAGCGCAACCGGCGCTTCGCCTTCCATGTGCTTGATGTATTCCTTAAACAGCGAATAATCGCCCGTACGCACCGCGGTCTGCAGCAGATGAATCGTCTGCGGGTTGTAGAGGTGGTGCTCGCCATCCTTCTTATATTGGAATCTGCCGCCGGAGGGCAGCTCGTTGATCGAAGATTCCAGCACTTCTTTATGATGGCGCAAAATCTCGCGCTCCAGGTCTTCCAGCGACATGCCGCCAACGCGCGTGACCGTTCCCGTAAAGAAGCGATCGACCAGCTCGTCGGAAAGCCCCAGCGCCTCGAATATCTGCGCGTTGTGGTAGCCGTCCACGCAGGAGATGCCCATCTTGCTCATCACCTTGAGGATGCCATGGTCATAACCGTGATAGACGTGCTCCATCGCCTCTTCCAGCGTCACGCCTTCCAGATGCCCTTCGTCGTAGAGCGCCTCTACCGCCTCGGTCACACCGCGCAGATGAATTCCCTTTGCGCCGTAGCCAACGAGACAGGCAACGTGGTGCACTTCTCTGGGTTCGTAGCTATCCACGATCAGCGAACAACCGCCGCGCAAGCCCTTGCGAATCAGGTGGTGATGTACGCCCGCCGTCGCAAGAAGCGAAGGAATCGGCACCCGATCCGCGCTCGCGAGCCGGTCGGTGAGCACGAGGATCGAGTTTCCGCGACGAATCGCCTGCTCTGCCGCGGCAAACAGTGTATCCAACCCCGCTTCGAGTCCGAGTTTGGGATCGAACACCATGTCGAGCTGGGCCGTGCCAAATCCGGGAATACCGGAGAGCAGCTGCTCCAGATTGCCTGTGCTCAAAATCGGCGAAGCCAAGTGGATCTTGCGGCAATTGTCCGGTTGATCCAGCGTCGGGTCTCCGTTCGGGCCAAGGAACACATCCATACCGACTACGCATTCTTCCTGAATCGCGTCGATCGGCGGGTTGGTCACCTGCGCGAAGAGTTGCTTGAAATAATGAAACAGCGGTTGCGGGCGCTCGGAAAGCACCGCAATCGGCGCGTCGTAACCCATCGACCCGATAGGATCAAGTCCGGTTTGCGCAATCGGCAGCACGGTGAGCATGCGGTCTTCATATGTCCAGCCGAAGATGTTTTGCAGCTGTGTCGGGTTCTTGCCCGGCTTGCTCTTGCGCTCGTAATGCGCTTCGCCCAGCTCGATCACCTGCTGGCTGAGCCACTGCTTCCACGGGCCGTCGAGATATTGATTCTTGATCTGCTGATCTTCCAGCAGTGTGCCCGTCTCGGTGTCCAGAAGCAGCATCTGATTCGGGCCGAGGCGGCCTCTGCGCGTGATCTTCGAAGGCGGAATGTCCACCACACCGCTCTCGGAAGCGAGCACGAGAATATTGTCTTTCGTGAGCACCCAGCGCGCGGGTCTTAGACCGTTTCGATCCAGCACCGCGCCGACCTGCGTACCATCGGTAAAGCACATCGCGGCGGGGCCGTCCCATGGCGTCATGAGGCACGCGGCATAGCGGAAAAACTCACGCTGGTTCTCGTCCATCGTCGGGTCTTTCGACCAAGGGCCGGGCATCATCATAAACAGCGCCTGCGGAAGCGATCTGCCCGCGACGACGAGAAACTCCAGTAGGTTATCAAACTTGGTCGAGTCGCTGCCGTCCGTATCCAGAATCGGCAAGATATCCGCAAAGCGCTTCTTCAGTCTGCCGCCGTCCATCGCGGCGGACGCGGCAAGCACCGCGTGTTCGCAGCCCTTGAGGGTATTGATCTCTCCGTTGTGCGCAACCATGCGAAACGGCTGGGCGCGCTCCCAGTTGGGAAATGTGTTGGTGGAATAGCGCGAGTGCACCAGCGCAATGGCGGAGACAAAGTCTTCGTCCAGCAGATCGGGGTAAAAGTCCGACACCTGCCAGGCTTGCATCATGCCCTTGTAGACGATGGTCTTACAAGAAAGGCTCGGCACATACGCGTCCCTGCCCTGCTCCTTCATCGCCTTTTCAATCCGCTTTCTCAATACGAAGAGACGAACATCCACGGGCAGATCGTTTTCTTTCCAAGTTAAAAACAGCTGTTTTACGCTGGGCACACTCGCCCATGCGCCAAAGCCGCAGGCGTGCAGATTGGTCGGCACAGTGCGCCAGCCAAGCAGCAAAAATTCTTCTTCATTTGCGATGGCTTCAATCTCTGATTGCGCGAGACGGCAAATCTCCGCCTCCAGCGGTAAAAAGAACATGCCGACGGCGTATTCGCCCTCTTTGGGCAGCGCAAACTCTGTCTGCTTGCGGAAAAACGCGTCCGGCAACTGCAAAAGCACGCCCGCGCCATCACCGGTGTCGGGATCGGACCCCGTTCCGCCGCGATGTGCCAGGCGTACTAAAATTTCAAGTGCGTCTGTGATAATCGCGTGCGATCGCAATCCGTTCGTATGGGCAATGAAGCCGGTTCCGCAGGCATCATGCTCAAATTCCGGTCTCCAGAGCGTCGCGCTTGTCATCGTCCGCCCTGATTGCCCCGCACGCTTGGTATTCGGCGCAACCGCCGAATCTTGGTTCTCGTTGCATTGCTGTCGAACTTGCTGTTGATTTTGTTGCTGCTGTTGCTGTCTCATGTTCCACCCTGCCGGATTTTTTCGGCCCGTCCGGCCGCTCCCCAATCCGTTTCTCCCCTGCGTATTTTTTGCCGTTTCTGCGGCGTTCTAACCTTTTTGCGTTCTCTCCGCGCATCCTGCATATTTCTTGCATATTTCGCAAATTTTGCAAGTATTCCTGCGTTTTGATTCTTCGCGGCTCTAGGTTTTTCAAGAATGGCGTCCGAAGGCTCCGCGCTTATCGTATGAAACGAAGCGACGGACCTGGGAACGCCATTGTTCCTGTAAAAAAGTGCAAGATGTTATGATCCATCTTGCAAAGTTTTATATATTATACCATCTGTCGTTGGATTTGCAATCTAAATTATATATTTTCCTCACCAAAAAATTACTGATTTATTAGTTTCATTTGCTTCATACATATGAAGCGTAATGTTCCGGTCGATTTATCGCGTTAAAAGGGCGTATGTCTCCGGTCTGCGGTCGCGAAACACACCCCAGGAGCGCCGATCCTGCCGGATGCGCGCAAAATCGTATCGCGCCGTCAGTACGCATTCGCTCTCGCGATCCGCTCCTGCTATGATCTCGCCCGTCTCGTCGGTGAGAAAGGAAGAGCCGTAAAACACGAGCGCGCTCTTCTGTCCGCCGTTTTCCAGCGATGGTTCAACCGTCTCCTTGCCGACGCGGTTTGCCGCGACGACGGGCAGAATGTTCGCCGCCGCGTGCCCCTGCATCGTTCTGCGCCAGTGCGGCTGGCTGTCGGTCGTCAGGATCGGTTCGGAGCCGATCGCGGTCGGATACAGTATGATGTCCGCGCCCAACAGCGCCATCGCGCGCGCGGCTTCCGGGAACCATTGATCCCAGCAGATGCCCACACCAACGCGTCCATAGCGCGTTTCAAACACGCGAAAACCCGTATTCCCCGGCGAAAAATAGAACTTTTCCTGATAATAATGATCGTCGGGAATATGCGTTTTGCGGTAGACGCCAAGCAAGCTTCCGTCCGCGTCGATCATCGCGACGGAATTGTATTGGCAGTTTCCATCCCGCTCGTAAAAACTCACTGGAATCACGAGCGAGAGCTCTTTGGCGACGATCTGCATCCGCGCAACCGCCGGATTCTCCGAAACGGGCAGCGCAAAGTCGAGATAGTCGTATCTGCGCTCCTGACAGAAATACACTCGTTCAAACAGCTCCGGCAGCAGCACGATCTGTGCGCCCTGCGCGGCCGCTTCGCGTACGAGCACTTCGGCACGTTTCAAATTCTCGGCAGGGTTTGCCGACATCTTCATCTGAATTGCCGCTACGGTAGTTTCGTTCATTTGCGTACTCCTTTCGGTATCTGCTGCGTCACACAGTGGATGTTGCCGCCGCCAAGCAAAATCTCCCTCGACTGGATCGGCACAATCCTGCGCTCCGGACAAAGCACTCGCATGATCTGAACCGCACGCGCGTCGGAGCCCGCGTTTTCTCCGCCGAACTGCGGTAAAAGAATTGCATCATTGGTAAAATAAAAATTCACATAGCTCGCGGCGAGTCGTTCGCCAACCGTCCGCATCTCTTCTCCTGCGTCCTCCGGCTGATTGAGCAAATCTTTTTCGTTGACGCAAACAGGGTGATCGGGAACCGGCAGCTTGTGGATCACGAGCTTGCGCCCGCGCGCGTCTGTTTCGCGTGAAAGATAATCGTAGTCCGCGCGGCTCATCTCATACTGCGGATCAAGCTCGTTGTCCGTCCACGCGAGCACGACCTCGCAGGGACGAATGAATGCGCAGACGTTGTCCACGTGCTCGTTCGTCTCGTCGTTGTAGATTCCCCGTGGTAACCAGAGCACTTTTTGTACACCAAGATAGCTCTTTAGCTTTTGCTCGATCTGCTCTTTGGTGAAACTCGGATTTCTGCCCGCGCTGAGCAGGCAACTTTCGGTGACCAGTAGCGTGCCTTCGCCGTCGGAGCAGATAGAGCCGCCTTCGAGCACAAAGTCTCCCGCGTTGTAGCAGTCCGCGCCGATTGCGCGGCAAAATTCTTGCGCCGCTGCGTCGTCGTTCGCATAGTCCTCGTAGAGACCGTCCACCGATCCGCCCCAGGCATTGAAGCGCCAGTCGATGCCGCGCACGCAGATGCCGTTGGTCACAAACGTCGGCCCGATGTCCCGCGCCCACGCATCGTCGGTCTCAATCTCCAATATCGTCGCAAACTCTCCCGCTTGTGTGCGCGCTTCTTCCAAATGCGCCGCACCCGCGAGCAGGTAGACCCGCTCGCTTTTGGCGGCTTCCCGCATGATGTCGCAAAAC
>CAYVAO010000175.1:812-5225 GCA_964448895.1 uncultured Christensenella sp. | reverse complement strand
GCGGTACAACCTAAACGAAAGAGACATCAAGATTTATCGCTGAAGCGATAAAAAAACATCAGTATTATAAGTTATAAGGAGGAAGAGTTTCTCAATGGACGACCCCGGGAACCCTAGTATACCCAGTATTGCTTTGGAGGACATCGATCCTGACAAATGCTACTTTAACCCCGGCTGCGCGATGAGCCTGTATAAGCCGGAGGCGGTGGAGGAAATACTCCATCTGCTCAACCGCCGGTTTTTACCGACCAAGCTGCACACCACCTGCTGCCGGCACGAACCAAATCTGCCCAAAGGTTCCACCATCATCAACAATTGCGCGGGATGCGACCGCAGATTTCGCTCTCTTTACGAGGGCGTTCAAACCGTTTCCCTTTGGGAGGTATTGGACGCAATTCCCGCCCTGCCGCTGCCAACCTACGACGGCATGCAGCTTTCGGTGCACGACTCCTGCTCGTTTCGCAAAAAGCCGCAGGTACACGCCGCGGTGCGAAACCTTCTGGACAAGATGCACATCGAGGTGGTCGAGAGTCCCTTTTCGGGCACAAAATCCGTCTGCTGCGGGGATAATTTCTACGGGCATATCCCGGTAGAGGAAGTCAACGCGTTTCAAAAGAAGCGTGCTTCGCAAATGCCTTGCGACGATGTTGCGGTCTACTGCGTTTCGTGCATCAAGTCCATGGCAATTGGCGGCAAAACGCCACTTCACATGCTGGACTTGGTGCTGGGCGAGCCGACCGATCCGCAGGAGACGCGGCTGGACGTTTATCACGACGAGCTGGATCGTTATATTGAGGAACATTGAGCGATGATGCGCATCACCCGCTGTACGGGCAAAGACGAGACGTTTTCCGCAATGGTCGCGGAGCTGGACGAGGAACTAAACGACCGTTACGGCGCGCAGATGGAATTCTTCGGCCCGCATAACCACTCGCTGGACGTTAAAAACGCGCTTGTGGTTTACTGGGACGGAATTCCAGTCGGGTGCGGTTGCTTTAAACCGTTTTCGGCGGACACGGTGGAGATGAAGCGCATCTTTGTGCAGAAAGCGTATCGCGGGCGAAAACTCGCGCGCGCGGTGATGGCGGAGCTGGCAGCCTGGGCAAAAGAAGATGGGTACGCGTTCGCCGTGCGGGAGACGGGCGTGCTGCAACCGGAAGCGATTCGCCTCTATGAGGCGGCGGGGTACGGGCGCATTCCGAACTATCCGCCGTATGAAGGCGTAAAAGAAAGCGTTTGTTTTCAAAAGACGTTATAAACCGATCCAAACAAAACACCGTTTCCGGGCAGACCGGAGACGGTGTTTTTTGATTCAGTGTTTTTTCGGATAAAAGAGTTTGAGATGATCCAAGCGTTCCCGATAGGTGAACAGATCGTTTGGTGAAAACGGGTTTCCGTGGGCGGGATAGATACGCGAAGGATTCATCGCGATGATCTTATCCCAGGATTGCGCGAACGCGGGGATATCCTCGATTAGCATCGCCTGCCTTGCGGGCGCGATGATTGCGTTTCCCGCCGCGTCTCCGCAGAATAGCGCGCGCGTTTCTTCCAGATAGAGTCCGATAGAATCCGCCGTGTGACCCGGCAGCCAAACAACGCGAAGAGGAAGCCCCATCGCGTGAAACGGCTGATCCGCCTCGCTTGTGAGGATGATATCGCCATCCTTCGGCAGTACCGGAGAAAAGACGGAGTGCTTCATCATTGCGCTTATGGTGAGGCCGAATCGCGAGGTAAAACCCGTTCCTTCCGGCAGTACGTTTTCGCCGGAGGCGAGCCGCGGTAGGCTCGCTTCGCAGGCGACGAGCACGGCTCCGCTTTTTTGAAGCAACTCGGCAAGAAATCCTGCGTGGTCGTTATGCGCATGGGTTAAAAAGACAAACTTGATCTGATCGATCGGAACGCGTCTACTGTATGCCGCAAAGCCGCCCGCATAGCCGGAATCGATCGCGATCCAACCCAGCGGTGTTTCCAGCAGATATTGACGGAGCATCGGATTCCCGACCTCGTGTATTTGAACTTGATCCGGTGTGATCATCGTCATGTTTTTACCCTCGCTTTCCCCAAAAACAGGATAGCACAAACGAATAAAGTGGTATAGATGTATAGAAACTGTTTCTCACGTTCTGCGCAATTGTCTAGCGTTCGTTCACAAAAAGTTCATAAATTATTCTGTCACAGATGGGTGTCGAAAGTCGTCTTATAAGCAGAACGATATCCCACGGGTTAGAATTTGGCCGCGGATCTGGTACATTCGCGATTGAAAACTGGCCTGAAAGATGGGGTGCGGCCTAACAAGCCGTCATTCGAATTCGCCGACCGGCTGTTTGGGATCGCTCAGAGAGCTCTCTCCTCGTGAGCACAAGCAGCTGTGCCCGTTTACGGAACGGGTCATCGGCGGCGATACGCGTCGTAAGTCGCGGCATCCGGCGTTATATACAAAGGCGGGACCCCTTTGTTGTGATCGGATGCCGCGCTTGCGCGAATTTTCTGAACAGTTTGATTTCGCCAAACGGCCTAATCGTTCGCGTTCTATATGATCTGTCTATCAAAATTACCCAATTGCGAAAAGAATTCACTCGTTCGCTTCTATCTTTATCTACACAATCCCCCTTCCCAAACTGCGGACGGATATCCTTCGCAAGGGAAGGTTTTTTTATCGCAATTTTATGTTGTGAAACTGACTCGTCGTGTTTGAAACGGAATTGTGAACACTTAAGCGCGTATATTGACAAACAGATTGCGTTCTTATATCTTTAAGAAAACAATTCTTAAAGACTTAAGAATGGACCGAGTGCACGAGGCACAGCTCCATACAATCCGGAGAAAATGAAAGCGCGCGAAACGGAAGCATCACAATTGTGGAGGGAAGATAATGGATACAAGACTGAAGGAATCGGAATGGATTATATTGCAGGCGCTTTGGCAGGAGTCGCCTTTGGATCTCAAAGGCATTATCGCAAGCGTGCAAGCGCAAAATCCCGGTGTTGCCTGGGACTATAAAACCTATCACAGCTATTTGCGTATCTTGCTGGAAAAAGGCCTGATTACGGCGCAGCGGCAAAAGAGCAGCAACCGTTACAGCCCGGCCATCACGCGGGACGAGGCGCTCTCCTGCGAGGCAGAGAGCCTGATCTCGCGGCGCAGCTATTTCGGCTCGGTATCCAGCATTATGGTGCACATGGCGCAGCAGGGGCAGCTCACGCGAGAAGAGAAGCAGGAATTGCGCCTCCTTGCCGAGCAGCTGGCGCACGAAGATGAGGAATAAACGCTCTTTACGCGCTGTCAAGTCCGCGCATGCATATCCGCACTATACCTTTGGGGAGGAACCATGGAACAAACCATTCTCACGCGGCTGTTGGAGATTCTGGTTTACAGCACGGCAATCTTTCTGATCGTCTGGCTGTTTCGAAGCGTGTTTGCCAAGCTGCTTTCGCCGCAGCTCAAGTACGCGCTCTGGTTTCTCGTCGTGCTTCGCCTGTGTATTCCGGTTACGTTTGAAAGCGGGCTGCATCTGTTTACGATCGATGCGGCATCTGCGCCGTCTGTGATCAACACAGCACCCGCAGTGCAGCAACCGGATTGGGATGTCGTTGCACCGCAAGTTGACGTACCTATGCTAGATGGCGGCGCAAACGCGCAGCAACCACAGGCGGACAGCAGTTCCGCGAGCAAACCCGAGAGCGTCGCAAGACCACTAAGCGGGCAACAGTGGCTTCTGATCGTCTGGGCGACCGGCTTTGTGCTGATGCTTGGCGCGAGCGTGGTGCTGATGCTGCAATTGCGCGCAAGGCTTAGAAACCTTGGTTGCGAGCCGGGGGAAAAGACCAGCGCACTTTACGAGCAGATCAAGCAGGAGATGCAGATTCGCGGGCGGGTTCCGTTGCTTCTGATGCCGGATATCAACAGTCCCGCGCTGACGGTGGAGCCGTTTCCGCGTCTACTGTTGCCGGATCGATTGATCTTCGAGGCAAATGCGGAGAGTATGGCGTTTGCCATGGCGCACGAACTCATGCACTATAGGCGCAAGGATTATCTTGTGTGTCTACTGCTTTTGTTATTGCGCGCGGTTTACTGGTTTCACCCGGTTGCCTGGGCGCTGCTCTATCTGATGCGGCTGGACATGGAGACCGCTTGCGATTCTATGGTCGTCGCGCGGTTTGACCGCCAGCGAAAGCTGAGCTATGTGAATTTACTGCTTGCGTTAGGCGAGGAGACGCGTCCGTTTTCGTTGCAACGAAAGACCGTGACGCTCGAACAAAAAGACTGATTCAGACTGGATCGAAAGGTAGGAAATAGAGAAATGCGTATGAATACCGATCATCTTCTTACCCTTGGGATGGCGCTCACCACCGATAAACGGGCGATGGAGCGGCGCGTGCGCGGCGTGTTTGCCAGAAGGAAGAGCGCGCGTGC
>CAYVAO010000175.1:0-802 GCA_964448895.1 uncultured Christensenella sp. | reverse complement strand
GAGCTTACGACTGCATGCCAGCCGGGGCAGGCAACTGTGTGCCATTCCAACGCGGCTGCAACGGGAGGTAAAGCGCTGGCCTCCGGCGGGAATGTGGTTGCTTCGGGCGGAAATGCGCTCGTGTCGGGCGGGGATGCGATGGCTTCCGATGGGAATGCTTTGGCTTCCAGGGGTGACTTAAGTAAAGAAGGCACATTTACCAAAGCGGACGCAATGCAGAGGCTTTCGCGACAGTTGGGGATCGCGAGAGGTTTGGTCGTGCCGCGTGCAGAGAGCATTGTAGTCGCCGACCGTGGCACCTGGGAGATTCAGGCAAATCCGGATGCAGCACAATCGCGTGCCGCGGCGGAACAGTTTCTCGGCCTCGCAAACGATATTTTCAACAAATCATATACGCCGGATGACTTGAAGACGATTTACTATGTCGATCAAACAGGTTTCCGATCGGATGTATGGCGGTTTGACTCCACAGACGGCGTGCTCTCCGGTGCGCTGGATGGCAAAACGCTGGATTTCTTGTCGGCCGACTGCTTGAATGAACCTGCGGATGCGCTACACCCCTCGTTGAAAAGTGGTGACAAATTGGATGCCAGCGTGGTTACGGAACGCATCGCCGGAATTCTTGGTGGAATGGTGTATTCTATCGATTGGCGCAGCGGATACTCCACACACGGGGCAACGAATGGCTGGATGGTCAAGCGAGAGGTATTCTTCCCGCTTGGAGACGGCAGATATTGCGGGCTTAGCGTGTTTGGAGACGCCGATCTGACGCCGACGACCGTCTGCGTCTACCCGGATGAAG
>CAYVAO010000174.1:0-5260 GCA_964448895.1 uncultured Christensenella sp. | reverse complement strand
ATGAGTTTCGCCGTACCTGCGCCGTATTGATCGAGGTTCTTTGTGAAGCGCTCGTCCGCGAGATACATCTGACCAAGACCTGCGAGAATTTCGTTGGTGCAGTTGTAGTAGCTTTCGCTGATAAACGCTTTCCAGCGGTCAACCAGCGTCTGTACCTCTTTGGAAGCGGGATCGCTGCCGACCAGCGCCGCAAACGCAGAGAAGATTTCACCGGATTTTGCCTCCATCGCGGCTTTGTCCGCTTCCGTCCATTTCGCGGCGCGTTTGGGGCTTTCGCGATATGCTTCGGTATTGCCCCAGCGCGCCTTTGCTTCTTCGGCATACTGCTCGCGAAGCGCGTCGATTTCGCTGGTATCAAACGGTTTGAATTCCATGTTTGTTTCTCCTTTCATGGCATTGGAGACGAGTTCGATGAGACGATTCAATCGCTCACGCTTCTGCAAGAGCAGGTTGCGGTGCTCCATCAGCGCGCGATTCCGGTCAAACGCGGGGGACGAGAGAATCTGCGCGATTTCGCCAAGCGGGAAATCCAGTTCCCGATAGAACAAAATCTGCCAGAGACGCTCTACCGCCGCGTCGTCATAATACCGGTATCCGCTTTGTGCGACCTCGCTCGGCTGCAGAAGGCCGATCTGGTCGTAGTGATGCAGCGCGCGAATGGAAACGCCGGACAACTTGCTGAGTGAACCAATGGAATGACGCATCGTTTCCTCACCTCCTGATGCTATGGTAAACCATGACGTAACGTTAGAGTCAAGCACTTTTCGTAAAATATTTCAATGAATGCGATACTTGCGTTTTCAATAAAAACGCTTTGTGATATGATCGTTAAAGCGGGCTGACGTAAACCATACCTGCCCGAAGGAGAACGATAGATGGAGCAACGCGAACTACTCGATTTTTTACACAAGTTGGAGTGCCTGAAGACCAACGGGCGGCACAGCACCACGGTCGGAGGAATCACGGAGACGGTGGCGGCACACTCCTGGCGGTTAAGCGTGCTGGCGCTACTGATTGCGCCGGAGTTTCCGCAGATTGACGCGAATAAGCTGTTGCGCATGTGCCTGATTCACGATTTTGGCGAGGCGATCACAGGCGATATCCCGTCGTTTCTAAAAACCGATGCCCACGAGGTGACGGAGGTCAACGCGGTGCAAGCGCTGCTTTCCACGCTGCCGGAACCGCAAAGGGGCGAGCTAACAACGTTGTTCTCGGAGATGGACGCATTGGAGAGCAACGAGTCCAGACTCTACAAAGCGCTGGACAAGATGGAAGCGGTGATTCAGCACAACGAAAGCGACATCAGCACCTGGTTGCCGCTGGAATACGATCTGCAACAAACCTACGCGGTGGAAAACGCAAGCGAGTTTCCGTATCTGAAAGAACTACGGGCGTTGATGCTGGAAGATACGCTGAAGAAAATAGAGCAGGCCAAGGAGTAAGTATGAGTGATTATTTTGATCTGATTCAGCGGCGGGAGAGCTGCCGTAATTTTGATCCGAATCGACCGGTAGAGAAGGAGAAGCTGCAACGCTGCGCGGAGGCGGCGTGGATCGCGCCTTCCGCCTGTAACGGGCAACCCTGGCACTATCTGATCGTGACAAATCCGGAGTTGGCGGAAAAGCTTCGTCCGCTGATGATGGAGCTTGGTATGAACAAGTTTGTCAAAAATTGTCCGGCGTTTGCAGTCGTTCTGGAAGAGAACACGATACTGAAAGTATCGCTTTCCCAGAAGTTTAAGGACCAGGACTTTGCGCCGATCGACGTTGCGTTCTCCGCGTCCCAGTTTTGCTATGCGGCGACGGAACAGGGGCTATCTACCTGCATTATCGGATGGCACAACGAGCAAAAGATTCGCGAGCTGTTCTCCTTGCCCAAAAGCACGCGCGTACGACTGATTCTCGCGATCGGGTATGCGGCGAGCGATGCCTTGCGGGAGAAAAAACGCAAACCGATCGAAGACGTGATCACGTTTTATGAGTAATAGCGGTAAATAAGCAAAAAGCTGCGCGCAGAAATGCGGGCAGCTTTTTTTGTCGCGCTACGAAACTGGCTTGAGGGTTACGATGGTGAGCTCCGGCGGGTTGCCGAGGCGCGGCAGCCAAAGCGGTTTTTGCGCAAGCCCGCGGCTGATGATCAGCGTTTGCTGACCGAAGTCGTAGCGCCCGCCGCCATACTTTGGAAAGAAACCCTGCCCCGGCGCGTAGAGGCCGTTGAGTATATGCGGAATGATGATCTGTCCGCCGTGCGTATGGCCGGAGAGCATCAGATCAAACCCGTAATGCAAATAGGATTCCACACCGTTTGGCACGTGGATCGCGAGAATGGAGAAGATTTCGTCCTTGCGTTTTGATCCCGCGTTCGCGATCTGCCAGAGCTGCTTTGCCTTTCCGCCCTGACCATCGTCCACGCCAAAGATTTGCACGGTGGTTTCCTTCACCGTCACCATCGCGGAATCCCCCGCGAGAACAGGGATATTCGCTTCACACAACAGATCCCGAATCACGCCGAGTTCGCCGGATTTATACTCATGATTACCCGGCACGAAATAACAGGGTAAGCGTCCGGAGAGCGCATCAAGCAGCTCGACCGCGTGCTTGTCGATCCCGTCCTGATCAAAGATATCGCCCAACAGTAGCACAACATCGGGAGACGCCTGCTCCAAGGAGGAGATCAGGCTACTTTGCTTTTTGCCATAACAAGCGCCGTGAAGATCACTGACGATAGCGATTCGAACATCGTCATGAATCCTTTCGTCAAATATCTCGTAATAACGAGTGGTCAAACGCGATTTTGTACCCCAGTTTAGCAACGTGAATATCACGGTAAACGAGGCGAGAAAGACGCAACAACGCTGCGCAAACCGCTTTGGCATCGGCGCTTGTCGGACTTTATTAGATTGTGGGTTTGACATCTTCAGATGACTCATGCACTAGAGTATAACAAAGCTTGTTTGTCTCTGCTAGAGCAGGCACACGTTTTCTACGGAAAAGACATATTACCTTTGAAAAGTTATGATGTGTTTTGAAACGCGTAGAATCAGATAGTACTTGTGCGTAAAAAAAAGGTGAGCCGCTGTTGAGCGGCTCACCGTATTGACAGGATGTCGTACCGTTAGCTGAGGGAAACGAAGGTTCCGTAGACATAACCCACGGTCGTGGTATTGTACTGAATCTTATACCAGTCGCCTTCTTTTCCGAGGTAGGTAAAGGTTGCACCGAGGCTTCCTTTGCCGATTCGACTGCTGGACGTACTGGCGCTGGCGCGAATGTTCACCGCGTAGAGACAGTTGGCAATCGTCACCTTGGTTGGCGTAGACGCGGTTGGCGTTGCGGTTGCACCCGGCGCGAGTGTTGCCGTTGCCGTACCGTTGGCCGAGGTGTAGGAAGAACTGGTCTTCGTGGCTTTCAGGTAGCTGGCCCAGATATAACCCTTTGTGGTGTTGTTATACTGAATCAGATACCAGTTGCCGGTCTTACCGAGAATCTTGAATGTGTCGCCAATATACGCAAAACCGATGGCCTTGCTCAGCCCGCTCGCAGTGGTGCGAACGTTGACTCTGCGCCTGAAGTTCGCTGCAACGCCGTAGTTATACTCGGTGTTGGTCACGTTGATCTTAATCGTGACAGATTTACCATCTGCTGTTGCAGTAATGGTTGCCTCACCCAGCGTTAATCCCTTCAACAAACCGGTCGAAGCGTCTACCGTTGCGACGGCGGTATTGGAGGAAGACCAGGTGACGCTGGAGACGGTTGCATTCGCCGGAAGGATGGTCGCTTTGAGGTAGGTCGAGTCATTCGCGAGCAGATCCAGCGAGGTACCGTAGTTGATCGTGATACCCGTAACGTGAACCTTGGGCTTGGAGAGCACGACGCATTCGGCAAACTTGCCGCTGCCATCGGTTGCCGACGCGGTGATGATGGTGTAACCCTTGGTCGCGCCAGCAACGATGTTACCCTTGGAGTCCACGGTTGCAACGGAAGTATTGGAGCTTGTCCACTTCAGCGTTGAAGTTGTAGCGTTGGAAGGATAAACAGTCGCCGTGATCTTGGCCGTGTCGCCTTCGCTCAGGTCGAGGGAAGACTTGTCAAGGTAAACGTTGAGGATTTGGATGTTGTTGACAGTCACGACGCAGGAGACTTATTTGCCGCTGCCGGCGGTCGCGGTTGCGGTGATGACGGCGGTACCCTTGGAGGCCGCGATAACTTTACCGCTGGAAACGCTGGCAACCTCAGGGTTGCTGCTCTTCCATTCGAGCGTTTTGTTCGTCGCATTCGAGGGCGAACCGGTTACGGTGAGGGTTTCTTCGTCGCCAACGTTGAGCGCGAGTTCGGATTTGTTCAGCGTCAGGCTCGTGATGCGGACCGCCGAGAGAACCTTGATCGTGCAGGTCGCGAACACGGATGCATTGGACGACTGCGCGGTGATGATTGCTTCGCCATAGTCTTCTCCGGTTGGGATACCGACCGCGGTTACTTTACCGGTCGAGTCAACCGTCGCAACGGCGGTATTGCTGCTGCTCCAGGTAACGGCGGGGTCTGCTGCTCCGCTGGGCGTAATGACCGCGGAGAGCTGCTTCCAGCTGCCCTTGTAGAGCGTTGCGCTCGTGTCGCTGATTGCGATGCCGTCGACCGCAATGGAGTTGACGGAAATTAAGCAATTCTGCGTAGCTAAAGCGTTTGACTTGGCGGTTGCGGTGACCTTCACGGTGCCGGAGAAGTTGCGGAGCACTTTCACCGTACCGGTGGAGTCGACCGTAACATCGCTCTCCTTGCCCGCTTCAACACTCCAGAGGACGGTCTTGTCCGTCGCATCGTCGGGGCCGACCGTTGCGGTGAGCGTATAGGTGCCGTTGACGGGCAGCGACAGGCTGGATTTATCCAACACGAGGCTACCGACGACAACATCAGCTTTCTTTACGGTGACGGTTGTGGTATAGGTCTCGGAAGTACCGCGGGCACGAATGGTGACGATCGCAGTACCGATGGAGAGCGGGGTAACCTTAACCTTGCCATCCGTAGTCAGCGTCGAGGTGTCGATTGCCGCGATAGCCGGCTTGTCTACGCTTGCAGACAGGCTGGCGTAGGGGAATACACCGCCGCCCACCACTGTGGCTTGATTAACAAACGGACCATCTACACCAAGCGTCAATGTTGATTCTGTTGGCGCGATGGAGAGTGAAGTGATCGCGTCGGCAACGACAAGGGTTGCCGTATTCGAAACGGTTACTTCGTCTTCCGATCCCGGATAGGTCTCCGTA
>CAYVAO010000173.1:0-5270 GCA_964448895.1 uncultured Christensenella sp. | reverse complement strand
GCGACGCATATGCACTGCTTCCCGGAAGCAAGCGAATGGGTGAGATGATCGATCTTGTTCAAAGATAATTTGTATTAAAAAACAAACGCGCCGGAGCAATCCGGCGCGTTTATCGTCTCTGGACATATTGGAGCTATGCCAAAGAGCTCTCCTCTTCTTTGCGGCTGTCAATTTCGTGTATCATCCGGTCATAGTACTCTTCATCGATGAAGAACTTTTTCTTCTGAATCCAAATTGAAATCACAAGCATTAGCGCGGGCAGCAGTGTTGAAGCAAGCCGGACCCAAACCCGCATGGTCAACGTACTTTGATCGCGGAAATGAAGGTTCGCCGCGCTCTCCTCTCCGCTCTTGAGATCGTCGATTTTGATGGAATACACGCCGTTTGCGGCGGAGATTGAGCTTGCGTCAAACGAACCAAGTCTGCCGAGCTCTACCTGCGTTCCATCTTCCTTGGTCAAAATCACCATCGCGTCGCTCAACGCGGGCACATATTCCGGATCGATCTGGAATTTGCTCATGAGATCGTCCGCCGCGATCTGGGCGCCGACTGCTGTCGCAACCTCTTTATACTCCGTCGTGCCTGCCGTCAGGCCAACATAGTCTTTCAAGTAGTCCTGCACCTGCGTGATATAGTAAGCTTGGCCGCTGGCGTCGTGCTTGTCGAAGAAGTCGCGCTGGGTCTCCAGCGTGCTGATCGACTGGCTCAGCAGGAACGTGCCGGAGATGGCAAGCACCAGTGTTACGATCAACGTGTGCATCGCCGCGGCAAACTTTGCCATAAACGGACGCAGCGTGGAGACGACGGCTTCGTTGCGCTCGCCATACTTATAATCGTTATATTCTACACAATTAGTCATGTTGATGATGCAGGTCATATAGAACAGGGACTGGCCCGCGGACACCATCACGCAGAACAAGCAGAGAAGCGCAATGTTAAACGGCAGTATCGGCAGCCATCCCATCACCGCGATGAGTGCATAGCCGATCACCGCAACGATGATACTCCAGTTTTGCAGCCGGTGTCTGCCGAGCTTGTGCGCCAGCGCAGGATACAGCGCGTTAACCGCAACCATCGTTACCCCGTATGCCACAACAACGTAGAAGTAGAGCGTGCCGTTGTAGCCGATCTCCATATAGAGAAGGTTTGCGATAAGCGCAATGATCAGCGTACTGCCGATGTTGTAAAAGAGCATCGAAAGCGTCATCCAGAGCACCTGGTCGTTTCGCGCGATGGTCTTCCACCTCTTCTTGAGCGAGATGTTTTCGCTCTGCTCCACCTTGCGGCGCGGCGGCTCTTTGACCGTGAAATACAGCAGTGCCTGGCAGCCGATGAACACGACCGCAATCAGGATCGATACAAAGCGATAACCCGCACGCATGTCGCCGACCGTCACCTGCGGAATGATGCCCTGCGCCAGAATCGCGCCAACGCCCGCAAACAGCACGGTCAGCGTGGTGATGGAGTTTCTTTCTTCCTTCACGCTTGAAAGGCTCGGAAGCATCGCCCAATAGCCAATGTCGTTCATGGTAAACGTCGATTCCCAGAGCAGGTACATCACCGTCATAAACACGACGAAACGCCAGCCGGGAATGCTCTGGATATTGAACATCGTAATGATGACCAATCCGCAGAGAATTCCGCCAAGAAGAATCCACGGGCGGAACTTGCCGTTTTTAAAGTGCGAGCCTTCAATGATCGCGCCCATGAGCGGATCGTTGATCGCGTCCCAAATGCGTCCGCCAACGCCGATGATCAGACTCAGCGTCGTAAACTGCGCGAGCGTGAGCGATACGCCAAACTGGATATAGATCAGCAGGAAGGAATCGATGAGAGAATAGCTCATATCCCGACCGATACCGCTGACGGAATAGAACCACTTGTTGCGATTGAAGGTCTTTTTGCGAAGCAGTTCGGCTGCGGATTTCGCTTCCGCTGCGGTTGCTTCCGGTGCCGCCTTTGTTTCCATTTTTATATTGCTCCCATCCCAAGAATTGCAATCCAATGAAAATCTGGTTCGGTCAGACGACCGTCTGTGTGAAAGCGTATCACACTCCGTTCACAATGACAATGGGTCTTTCTGATTCTGTATATTCTGTCCATTTATCGGCTGTTTCGGGTACAAAAAAAGGGCGGTTTCCCGCCCGAAAAGGTATTGGCTTACACCGGAATCTCGCCCGTGAACACGATCTCCGCAGGGCCCGTCATATACACGTGGTTATCCTCCGCCCAGTCGATATGCAGCGTGCCCAATTCCAGCTGAATATCCACGCTCCGCTCCGTCTTTCCGTTGAGATAACTTGCCACCGCAACCGAGCAAGCGCCCGTGCCGCAGGCAAGCGTTGGCCCGCAGCCGCGCTCAAACGTGCGCATCACGAGCGTATGATCGTCTATCACCTTGGCGAAGTTCACGTTGGTGCGCTTGGGAAATACGCTCGCGTGTTCGATATCCCAGCCCAAATTCATCCATTTTTTATCGGTAGGATCATCCACATAGATCAAAGTATGCGGCACGCCGACGAGCACGGTGGTATAGCGCAGGGTTTGCCCCTGTACCGTAAGCTCGCGGTCGATGCAGCGCCCTTCGCCAACGACGGGGATCTCCGCGCACTCCAGATACGGTTCGCCCATGTCGACAGTCACGCCGGCGATCTCGCCAGCCTTCATCACGAGTTTTGGCCGCATGATGCCCGCCAGCGTCTCCACACCAAACTGCGTTTTCTCTACCATCTTCTGCTGGTAGACGTATTTTGCAAAGCAGCGAATCCCGTTGCCGCACATCTCCGCCTCGCTGCCGTCTTCGTTGATGATGCGCATGCGGATATCCGCAACGCTGCTGTCTTCGATGATCAGTAAGCCGTCCGCGCCGATTCCGGTCTGCCGGTGGCAGAGTTTTTTAGCCAGCGCAGGATAGTCCCGCGACTGTGTTCTTCCATCTAATATGATAAAATCATTGCCCAGTCCGTGAACTTTCGTAAACTGCATCTTAGGATTTCTCCTCACTCTATTACTGTGTTTGTGTCATCTTGGAGAAGCTGCAATACGGTGCTTCTCCTTCTTGCATTGAGTGTTTTACTCCGTCAGCCGCCCATGATCTCGACAAACGCTTCGTCGGCATAGCTGCGGACGGATTCCTCAAACCTGCGATATGCCGCAAGAAACCGCTTTGCGTCTTCGGTGAGTTCCGCGCCGCCGCCGCCTTTGCCGCCGGTCACCGATACCAGCAGCGGAAAGCCGAGGTTCGTCTCCGCGATCTTGACGATCTTCCAGGCTTTGCTGTAGGCCATGTCCATCTCGATGGTCGCTTTGCGCAGGGAATGCAGGCGGTCGACCCGCTCTAATAAATCCGCAACGCCGGGGCCGAAGCATTTCTCTTCTCCGAAAATGCGGACGCTGACCTGACAGCGCAGCTGTTTGTTTGGCATAGCGGCCTCCATTGTTATCATAGCCAGATTGAGGAAGTGTAAACCGTCTGCTTCGCGAATTCTGTTTCAGCATCGCCGACCTTTGGTTCGCACTTTTCGGATATTATATCATACGTACCAAATCTGAATAGGCCGCGTCGCGGTAAGTTTACATTTTCTCTTCCGCTTCGCCGCTCCAACATGCGTTTTCTGTGACTTACTGCTATAATTTTCATCAAAAAAGCGATAAAATGTATCGTATCCAACGTAAAATTACGTTGCTCTTGGCGTATGGTCATTGACAGCGTGAATTTACATGGATAAACTGGCATATATGATCCCGCCGTATGAAAGCGAAATTTGCATCCGGATTGCCGAGACGCTCGGCACCGCGCTGGAAAACCCACTCCCTGCGCGAAGCATCCATTTGCCCGCGCGAAATGCGCACGCTAGCGTTCACCCGCAACGGGACGGCAAGATCGATCGCCTTCTTGCGCTCGACTACGGTTCGCTGTATGGCGCAACGTTGGTTGAGACGACGCGCGTGGTCAACGGCTGGCTGTTGCTGGATTTTTCGCCCGCGTTCTTTTCCGCGCTGGTTGACGAGATCAACGCTTCCGTGCCCGCGCCGGACACATCCGGCGAAACCCATGCGCAAAATCGCATGTACGTGCTTTCGCGGCACGAAGGAACGGGCTGTCCCGAAATCCCCTCCTTTTATCGAGCGCTTCTGCTGGCGCTCACCGCGCACGAAAGCGCAGCCGCCTATCGTCGAGCGGAGCGTGCGGTGCTAACGCTCTTTCACGACATTCCCGCGCGGGAGCGTCCCGCTCTTTTCCGTCAATGCGGCGCGTTCGGCGGCGCAATCCTGCGGTTGCTATGCATAGCATCAAGCACCGCTCACGTTCTTTGATCTACTTTTTCGCCAGTGAAATCAAAGACGCTTTCACGACGAACCTGCTCAACCGGCAGGGCTATTTTCACATAAAGGAGAAACGTTTATGCAAATTACCTGGTACGGACACTCCTGCTTTCTGCTCACCAGCGAGAGCGGCTATTCCATTCTGACAGACCCCTGCGATCAGGAGACGGGCTACGAGCTGCACGATCTTGTTTGCGACGCGGTCACCATCAGTCATGAGCACCACGACCACAACTGCCTCGCCATCGTGGCGGGTTCGCCGGAGATTCTGCGCAAACCCGGCGCGTTTCAAGCCGGGGACATTCCTGTCACCGGTTATTCGAGCTATCATGACGACGCAAAAGGCGCAAATCGCGGAGAAAACATCGTGTTTCTCTACCAGATAGACGGGTTAAAGGTGCTGCATTTGGGCGACCTCGGTCATATGCTCTCCGATGAGATCATCCAAAAAATCGGGGATATCGACGTTCTGCTCGCGCCGATCGGCGGCGTGTTTACGCTCAACGCAAAGATGGCAACGGCGCTTGCCGACCGGCTCAACGCAAAGGTGTTGATTCCGATGCACTACAAAACCCCGGCGCTGCACTTCAACATTGAGGGCTTGGAGCCGCTGCTTGCCGAAAACGCGACGCGGCGCGTACACCATCTCAACGCAAACACCGCGACGCTCTCGCGCGAAACGCTCGGAGACCGCAGGCTGCTGATATTGGACTACAAGCGCAGTTAAGCAAGTCTGCGCTTCGCCAAACCAACGAGAAAGTCACTTCGTTACGGAATCGTTACATTCGTCATCATCAAAGAGTCCGGGGGATTTTCCTCCGGATTTTTGCTTGCGTCCCGCTGGTTTTTAACGATTTCAGGCAGGAAGTCAGCGCGAAAAAAAACATCGTTGAACACGAAACAAAAGTCAGAGTGTAACAAGAGTAAACGATCTGTAAACTCGC
>CAYVAO010000172.1:0-5285 GCA_964448895.1 uncultured Christensenella sp. | reverse complement strand
GGGAGCGTGATGGTGTAGGTCACGGTGCCGTGGTCGTTGGCCGCGGAGGTATAGGATTCTGCAATACCATTGACGATCTTCGTGTTAAGCATGGAAGGATCATCCTGATACTGTTCGCCCGTGGTGGCATACTTCATCAGGTTTTCGAACTGGTGGTTCGTATAGGTGGAGCCGTCGACGGAGCTGATCAAGCCCGGATCGATGGTTTCCGGTTCGGACGCGATGCAGGCGGTGATATCCGCTTTGCCGGTTGCGCCGGTGAAGAAGTAGTAACCAAACGGCGTGTACCACACGTTTTCAATACCTTCATGCAGGCAATACATGTTGGTATAGAAATACAGCGGGCTTACGGGGAAGCCGCCGCCTTCACCGGAAGTCATCGGCTGAGCGACTTCTTCGGTCGGCGCCGCGGTTGCTTCTGCAACAGGGGCTTCGGTCGCCGCGGGCGCGGCGGTCTGTGCGCAGGCGGTCAGCACGCTGATTGCCATTACAAGACTGAGCAGAATCGCGATAGTCTTTTTCATTTGTTTCCTCCTCATAGAATATATTGGGTTTATTTACAAATCGCTGCGACTTCTTTTTTGCCTGGCTCGAAGCCGCTTTGGCGATGTTGTAACGAGTAAAAAGGGATCTTAACGCTCCATCTCCAGCTTATGGCAAGCTGCGAAATGTCCGGGAGTATACTCCTTAAACTCCGGCTCTTTTTCGCTGCAAATCGGCATTGCGTACGGGCAACGCGTATGAAAACGGCAGCCGGACGGCGGATTGAGCGGACTCGGGATATCACCCTCTAGTAAAATGCGCTGTCTCTTTTTGTTTTTCTCCGGATCCGGCAGCGGCACCGCGGAAAGCAGCGTCTGCGAATACGGATGGATGGGTTTGTTGCAAAGCTCATAGCTTTCCGCGAGCTCGACCAAGCACCCTAAATACATAACGCCGATCCGGTCGGAAATATGCCGCACCACCGAAAGGTCATGCGCGATAAACAGGTAAGTCAAGCCAAGATCTTTTTGCAGGTCTTCGAGCATGTTGATAACCTGCGACTGGATAGATACATCCAGCGCGCTGATCGGCTCGTCGCAAACGATAAACTCCGGCTCTACCGCCAGTGCGCGCGCGATGCCGATGCGCTGCTGCTGTCCGCCGGAAAACTCGTGCGGAAAGCGGTTGCAGTGCTCCGAGTTTAAGCCAACGTCCTCTAAAAGCTTGTTGATACGTGCCGTGCGTTCCGCCTTGCCGTTGGTCAAGTGATGAATGTCCAGCGCCTCCCCGACGATTTCGCCAACCGTCATGCGCGGGTCGAGCGAAGCGGAGGGATCCTGGAAAATCAGCTGCATCTTGCGCCGGAACGGTAGCATATTGACCGCGATCTTCTTCTCGCTGTCGAAAATGGTCTCGCCATTGTAAACGATCTTTCCGGAGGTCGGTTCATACAGACGCAAAATCGTTCTGCCCAGCGTGGTTTTGCCGCAGCCGGACTCGCCGACAATGCCGAGCGTCTCGCCTTTATAAATATGCAGCGATACATCCTGAACCGCCTGAACATAATCTTTTCGTAACAGGCCGGTCTTGACCGGAAAATATTTTCGGAGTTTATCAATCTCCAGCAGTTTTACCCGTTCTTGTTCCATGATTACTTCTCCTCCTTCCGTTCCGCTGCCTGACGCACATGCAGCCAGCAGGCGGAGACATGCCCGTTATCGCCGATTTCAACCATCGGCGGGGCGTTTCGGAGGCAGATTTTCATGCAATGCTCGCAGCGCGGGCCAAAGCTGCACCCCTTCGGCGGGTCGAGCAAATCGACCGGCGTTCCTTCAATCGGAACCATCCGTTCCTGACTCTCGGAATCCAGGCGCGGCATCGAGCGAAGTAGACCGCGCGTATAGGGATGCTGGGGATTATAAAAGATATCGTTGACCGCGCCCTGCTCCATGACGTGGCCCGCGTACATAACCGTCACTTTATCGCAGATTTCCGCGACAACGCCGAGGTTGTGCGTGATAAACACGATGGACATGTCCGTCTTTTTCTGCAGGTCTTTCATCAACTCGATGATCTGGGCCTGAATAGTCACGTCCAGCGCGGTGGTGGGCTCGTCCGCAATCAGAAGCTTCGGGTTGCAGATCAGCGCCATGGCGATCATCGCGCGCTGGCGCATGCCGCCGGAAAACTCATGCGGATACTGTGTAAACCGCTTTTCCGCGTTGTTGATGCCGACCAGTTCCAGCATTTCGACCGCGCGCGCCTTCGCGTCCGCCTTTGAAATGCTCTTGTCGTGGCAGGTCAGCGCCTCCACGAGCTGGTCGCCGATCGTATAAACAGGATTCAAACAGGTCATCGGGTTTTGGAAGATCATGCTGATCTTGTTTCCCCGCAGATCCGTCATCTTCTTGCTGTCGTACGTTAAAATATTCTCGCCGTCGAAGAGCACCTGCCCGCCGACCACGCGGCCCGGGCTTTGCAGCAGTCCCATGATGGCGTATGCTTCCACGCTCTTGCCGGAGCCGGATTCGCCGACGATGCCCATGACTTCGTTATTGCCCAGGCTATAGTTGATGCCGTTCACCGCCTTCACCTCGCCAACGGGGGTGAAAAACGAAACTTGCAAATCTTTGATCTCTAATAACTTCTCGCTCATGCCATTCGTCCTCCTATTTCTTCAGCCGCGGGTCCAGCGCATCCCGCATGCCGTCGCCGACGAGATTGAGCGAAAGGACGAGCAAGCTCAGGATTATCGCAGGGAACAGCAGCCGGTACGGGTAGACCGTAATGGTATCGATAGCGTCCGAACACATGGAGCCGAGGCTCGACATCGGCGCGGAAATACCCAAGCCAAGGAACGAAAGGAACGATTCGAGAAAGATTGCCGCAGGAATCTCCAAACACGTGGTAACCACGAGCTGGCCGATGCTGTTCGGCAGCAGGTGTTTGCGGATAATGCGACTGTTGGAGGCGCCAAGCACGGTCGCCGCCGTTACATACTCCTGCTTTTTCAGCATCAGTACCTGTCCGCGAATGATACGCGCCATGCTGACCCAGTAGAGCAGTGCAAACGTGATGAAGATACTCACGATGCCGACGCCCAGCGAGCTCAGCGCGCGAACAAACGGCACATTCGAGGTGTCAAACCAGTTTTGCAGCGGTGTTTGCAGCACGACCTGCAATAGCAGCACGATCAGCACATCCGGGATGGAGTAGATCAGCTCGACGATACGCATCATGATAAAGTCGACTTTACCGCCGAGGAAGCCTGAGATCGCGCCGTAGATGGAGCCGATGACAAGAACGATCAAGCTCGCGATAACGCCGACGAGCAGCGAAACGCGCGCGCCGTACATCGTTCGGGACATGATGTCGCGTCCTGACGAGTCCGTACCGAACACGTGCGGAAAGATGCTTGTGCTCATCTTGATCACGGTAACGCTGGGATCGCTTGGCTTGCCGCTGATCTGCGAAAAGCTCACGGCCGATTTTTCATAGTTACCGCCCGCGATAAAGTCATCCTCTTTCACGGTATAGAGAGGATCCGCAGCGTCTGCCTGATACATTAAGAAACCCGATCGAAGGGTTTTCTTCAAGGTGAACGCGTACCATTTCCCCTGATAAGAAAATGCGTAATCGCCTTTCTTTAGCGAGGTCAGAGAGCCTTGCATCAATGCGGTAGAGAAAACCGCGTCCGCATCCTCAAGCGCCTGCTTTGTGAGTTTTTCGCTGTCGGAATATTCCATCGGCCCGAGTTTGATGGAACCGCGGTACTGTTCCTCATAAGAATACGGAATCATATACGGGCCGGCAAACGCGAAGATGGTCAGCAACAGCACAACCGCAAGCGCAACCATCGATACGGTATTGTTTTTAAAGCGGCGAACCGCGTCCTTCCAGTAAGAGACGCTCTTGTGCTTCTCCACCATGGACTCTTTTTCCTGTGCGGTCGCGCTCTCAAAATCCGCGCTGGAAAACTCGTTTGTCGCGAGTATGTCGTCCACATTGGCATGAAAGAGGTTAAATCTCATCGGTTTCTTTTCCATGTTTACTCGTCTCCCTTCGAAAGGCTGATTCTCGGGTCTACGAGCTTATACGCGATATCGACCACCAGATTCATGATGATAATCAAAGACGCCAGAACAATCGTGGTACCCATAATGATTGGGTAGTCGCGATTGAGAATACTCGAAATGAAGTATTTACCGAGTCCGGGAATGCTGAACGTCGTCTCAACGACAAATCCGCCCGTGATGATATAGGCGGTCAGCGGCCCGAGATAGGTAATCACGGGAATCAAAGAATTACGAAGGGCATGCTTGAAGATAACCTTGCCGGTCTTGAGTCCCTTTGCGCGCGCTGTACGGATATAGTCCTGATTGATCGCGTCCAGCATGCTCGCGCGGGTTAGCTTTGCGATATAGCAGGAAGGATAGAACGCAAGCGCAAACACGGGAAGGATATATGCGCTCGCGGTCTCCAAACTGCCCGAACGCACCGGAAGCAGTTGCAGCTGAACGCCAAAGAGCACCAATAAGCTTGTCGCCACGACGAAGCCCGGAATCGCAACGCCAATCGTCGTCACCACGCGCAAAACGCCGTCCAGCCAGTTTCCGCGGTTATACGCCGCGATACAGCCGAACGGAACGCCTAACACAACCGCAAGTACAAGCGCATATGCGCCGATGCGGCTGGAAAGAACGAATTTGTTTTGATTGAAAATGATCTGTGCGACGCTTGTGTCCTGCTGCATTTTGAGGGAGACGCCCATGTCCCCGACAAAATAGCCCTTCACATAGTTAAAGAATTGTACGACCAACGGCTTATCCAGGCCATATTTTGCTTCGGCACGGGCAACCATTTCCGGCGTTGATTTTTCCGTGATAAACGGGCTGCCCGGTACGGCGTTCATCAGAAAGAATGTTGCGGCGGCAACCACGAACAGGGTGATCAACGCCGATCCAATTCGTTTCAGAATGTAAGATGTCATGTCCACGCTCCTCATCATTGTTATCCGGCGGCGGGTAGCGCAGCTCCCCCTCTTGCAGGGAAACGGCACCGCAATCCTGAAACAATCATTTCGGGCGTACGTGAATACGCCCGATTCCAACTGATATAGTTGCCTGATCTTATAATCAAACAATTATATAATATATAAACATATATGCACGCAAAAAGTCAACAGAAAATTCACAACATTGTAAAGTAGAGCGCGATTTTTCCTTATTTTAAGCGCTTTTTTTATTTGCCGACCTCTTTTGTTTCTTCACGTTCTATGATGAAAGTCATTTTGTAGTTATTGT
>CAYVAO010000171.1:0-5296 GCA_964448895.1 uncultured Christensenella sp. | reverse complement strand
GTCGTCAAAGTGCAAAATGAGCAGGTACGGCATGGTGCTGCTACCCTTAAACGAGGTGATGACGACCATGATCACGCCGATGACCAGCGCGCCGATGAGGCCGACATCCACAAACCCCGCGCCGAGCGCAAGACCTTCGCCCACCGCCCAGAACATGTACACCGTGTCGATCGGGTCCTTGATCGCGGGTCAAAAACGCACGATCGACAGCGCGCCGACCATGCCCAGCGAGAGCGTGAGGTTGGAACTGATGAGCATGATCACCATCGCGGAGACCATGGTCAGCAGAATCAGACTCAGGTTAAACGAGCGCGAGTAAACAACGCCGGCAAACGTTTTCTTGTAGATAAAATACAGAAACGCACCGATGCCAAGCGCGATGACCAGTGTAAGGATCACCTGTAAGGGATTGAGCGTGCTCGAAAACAGATCCTTGATGCTGAATGCATTGGTCAGGGATTCCCCCTCCGCGCGCAGAAAAAGATTCATACGTTACCTCCTAAACATCATCCTGATGAAGAACTCTTGATCAAATCTATCGTTTTACGCACCAGCGTAAGAAACGCTTAAAACTCATACTGCCGGCAAAAGACGTATTTACTCGCCGCCGTGCGTTCCGCGGCACCAAGCGTCAACAGCTCTTGCACATACTGCGGCAAACTCTCGTTAAACTTGATTTCGAGAATCATACAATTCCGCAAATCCCAAACGGGATAGGTGATCACTTGAGGGTTGAACAAATCCGTGTTGCGCATGGCGGTGCGAATGTTTTTATCAAACGTGATGCGCACTTCCTCCGCAGGAAACACGTAAGGCTCACGCGTATAGTCCACAAGCACCTTCGGACGAAGATGATTCGCTTTAAAGATGCCGTAAAACTGCATCGCAAACGGGCTGTCGTTGTGTTTGAGGCACTCCAGATTGCCACGCACGATCTCGTCGCAATCCTGTCTTGAGAGCGATACGCTGTCTTTTTTGATGTATTGCCCCTCTTTGTGCTTGCGCTCCAGCTTGATCGCATCATCCTGCATGTTATAGATGCGGATGCGGAATTTATCGCGCGAACCGACGCCGCTGGATTTGTCCCAAAGCGCGGTGTCAAACGGATCGTCAAAATACAAACTGCGGATAAAGTATTCCCCGCCGTTGATGGAGGCATGATAATCCTGCTTGAGGCACGCTTTGACGCGCGTGCTCAAGAGTTGATGCTCTCCCTCGGAGATCACGTATTTCAGTTCGTGCCGGTATTGCTTGCCGGCAAGCGCTTGCTTAGTTGCCATTTGATGCCGTATCTTCCAGTGTGCTGACGCTTCCAAAGATGTTCATCATCTCCGCGTCGCTGAGGGAAAAGTAGCTCTGCACATACTTGAGCGCATAGTCTTTATAATTGTCCGCATACTTGCGAATATGATCGCAATGCTGCTGCCAGGAGGTGTAGTTGAGGTTGTCCCAAATGTCAACGTCGTACTTCATCTCTTCTGCGATGTTGCCTTCCAGGCGATCCACCATGGCGTTGATCTTCTCCGGTGAATACACGTCGTTGATCATGAGCGCCGTCTTTTCGAGGAACATCTGCCGGAAGGAAGCGTTGCCAAGCAACGCGCGGATGAGTACCGTTGAGGCGGCTTTGCCGGAGCCATGTCCTTCCGGATCAAAGTAACGCGAGAAGAAATCTCTGCGATAACCGGAAGTCCATTGAACCTCTTTTTTATCGTTAGCATTCATCGCCCAGCAGAAATCGTAGAAGATCCAGCGCCATTTGTTGTCATATTCCGCGCTACGCCAATACTTCAAATTGGCGGAGTCCGTATTTCCGACGATGATCTCCGCCGCAACATAGGTGGCGTAGTTCTCCGTATCCATCAGCGAGCAGATATAGTCGTAGTTGGCAGCGTTACTCAGGTCGTGGCTGCCCGCCCACTCGACCATGTCGGTATAGTCTTCCCAACCGTTGCCGGACCTGACGCAGTTTTCGTTTCCGTTAACAAAGAGCATGTGGATCGAATCGGGGTTGGAAAGATGGAAGCGCGATGCCACAAAGTCCTCGGTAATGCGCTCCATGAAGTCATACACGCCCCAATACTTGCCGTTGAGCAGTACGACAACCTGCTGATGCGCCTGCACCACGACGGCGCGATCTTCCGGCAGGCCGGTGTTTCCTTCTTCCAGCAAAGTGGTCATCACATTGTCGCGGATGCGGCTGTTGGTCGCATCCTGTGCGCTCGCGCGCAACACAAGAGATTTATAGCTCGTAGCCGTTCTGTTTTCAAAAAACGGATAGTCGAACGAGGAATCCCCGTACGCGCCCTTTGCAATCAGCGAGAAGCCTTTTTGCTCCTTGTTGCGCGAGTACTGTCCCTGAATCTGGAATACACCGTCGCCGCTGTAGAGCGTCGTTCCATTTAGATCGATATAATCAAAGTGGACGTCTCGTTCCCATCTGCGGCCCAGCGGATCGGGATGCGATTTGTTCTGCGCGTTGAAATTGGCAAGGTTCCAGTTTGGATCGTTCATGCCGGCTGTCATGGACAGGTCGGTCGGCAGCTGTCCGGAGGTCGCGGCGTATTCCGTTCCGATGACATAGATGCCGCTATCCGGATCCCAGAGATTCTTTGGATCGGTGACAATGCTCACCACCGGCAGGGAGAATTTGTGGTTTTCAATCGTGCTTTCGCCGGTGTAGATGACATACGTCTGGCTGACCGTATCGCTGCCGTTATATCCGCTTTCAAACGCGCGGACGCGAAGCACCGTCGTTTTACTGACCGTGATCGGGCCGGAATAACGCGAAGAGCTCTCCGTCGGTACCGTTCCGTCCGTGGTATAGGTGACGTTGCACCCTTCCGGCACCTCAACGCTCACGCTTTGGGCGCTGGTGAACTCTCCGCCGGGGGTCGTAATCTTCGGCTCTTGCGCATAGCCCGCCACGCCGCCGCTGTTTGCGGCATTTGGCGTAGGTGTGGAATAAAACAGAAGGCTAGCGTCCGTTCTACCGTAACTCACGTCCGCATGACCTTTCGGCACGAGCAGTTTATCGAGTATCGTGCCGTCCGGCTGAAACAGAAGGACAACGTCACCCGCTGAAGAAAGGCGAAAGTTCGGCGCTAGATTATTTTTTTTTTGCGCGTCGGAAACGTTCTTTCCCGACGCCATAACCGTTAAATATTCGCCCGCATCGAGCGTTACGTCGGGAAATACCCATTTGGCGGGGTTCTTTGCGTTGTTGCTCAGCGCGTACCCCGCGAGTGAAATGGGTGAGCCCGTGGTGTTATGAATCTCGATCCAGTCGTAAAACTCGCCATCCGGCTGCTTGAGGAACGAAACGTTTGCGTTGAGCACCTCGGAGATAACGATATCACCCTTGCCGAATGAGAGCGTCTTCATAAACGCCTCAAGTCCCGCGTTGTTGTTGGTATATCCCGGCGTCGGCTGGGACGAGGTTGCCCATTCGCCCGTGCCATCCGGATTGCGCGCAAAGCTGATATCCGTGTTCGCGCGGGTATAGTCGTATTGATCGAGAATTTTACCGGCTGGCGTGGAGAACACAACACTCTCGGCATAGGCGGCGAGGCTGAACGGGGCTTCGATTTTTTCGGAACCGTCCGGCGTCTCTCTGCCCGTGCAGTAGATGAGCAGTACGCCGTTTGCGGGAATCTTCGTTCCCGCGGGCAGCGTATATTTCAGCGGCTGCGTTGCGGAATCCGAAATACCGTATCCGCCGAGGTCAACCTCCGCACCCGTGGTGTTGTATAGTTCGATCCAGTCGCAGTAGGCCCCGTCCGGCCCGACCAGCGTGGAAGCGTTGCTCGGCATAAACTCGTTGATATAAACGCCGATCGACTGATCCGCGGTAGCGGAAAGCGTCGCGAGATACTGCGCCGCGCCTTCGTCCGTATTCGGGTAGCCGGGACTCGGCAGCATCTCTTTCCACGTGTTGGTGTCGTCCGCGCTGCGGCCAAGGGAATATCCGCTGGTAACCGGCTTGAGCGTGATGCTGTCCACCACCTTGCCGGAGACGTTGGAAAGGATCACATCGTCCGAAGCGGAGAGTTTAAACGGGGTGTGCATCTTGCCGCGGGTCGGGTCCCCGCTGCAGAATACGACTAGGTACCCGCGGGCGGGAATGATCGAGCCCTCGGGGAATGTCCACTTCGCGGCAGAGATCAATTGATCCGTCAGTCCGTAGCCGGAGATGTCCAGTTCCGAGTCCGTGTTGTTGTATACTTCAATCCAATCCGGAAAATCGCCTGTTTCGTCCGGCACGGAGCCTTTGTTGCTGCTCATGACCTCGTTGATTTCAACCTGGCCAAGATTCGCATCGTCGACTTTTCCGCCGCCCTTTGTTAAATAAAGAATGAGCGCAACAACGCTGACGGCAAGCAATATCGTTACAAGCAGCTTGCGCGCGCCGGATGCTCTCCTTCTTCGTTTCGCCATGAATTGGTACTCCTTCCGCAAAACCGCAAGCACGCAATTTCGCAACGTCTAGTGTACCATATGCCCGATGCCGTGCCAATGATACCTTATGATTATTCACAAAATCTCCGAAATATCAACGCAATCGTGATTGAAACGCATTTATTGTCCTGTTTATGCGCCAAATGAAGCGGTTTGCGTAAATACCGGATCAAATACCGAGCAGGATTACGGCGATGATCAGCGCTACGGCGAGAAACGCGCCGCCGACAATCATGAATACACGGGCAAACGAATGCATCTGCCGCGCGTCCTCTTCGATATAAACGCGCCCGATATGCGCGGGATCATAATAGACGCTCACACTCTGTCCAACGAGCAGATCGCTTCTGCCGGAGTAGTTGGAAACGTATTGCATCGGCTTTCCGTCGATGGAAAAGCTATATACCGCGCGCAGTCCGTTTGAGCCGAACTGCGACTGCATCGCGCTGACCGTTCCTTCCGCATATGCGGTGCACTGGCTGCGTTTACGATTGATCGAGGCACCAAACGAAAAACCGACCACCAGAAAGATCAACCCCATGAGGCCAAACGTGCCGGAGAAGATGATGGTAAACAGTTGTACGAAAGTTAGGCTCGTGTTTGGAATAGTTACGCTCATCGATTGCTCCTTCTTTGTGTTTCAAACACTTGTTACGTATCGTCCGGCTTTTCCTGCGAAAGTGGTTCCCCGTTTCGGAGTTTTTCTCGGCGCTGGTGGTTTTCCAATATCTTTGCTTCCTGTCCCTGATCAGAGGGGATATAGTAGCGTCTTCCCTTTAGCGAAGGCGGCATATACTCCTGCTTGACCCAATGGCCGGGAAAATCATGCGGATAGAGA
>CAYVAO010000170.1:0-5309 GCA_964448895.1 uncultured Christensenella sp. | reverse complement strand
AATCTATTCTCACCGCGCGCGGCGCTTATCAGTGGAACACGAGCCTGGACTGCGAAATAGACGTATTTGAGTTTGAGCGGCGCTGTCAGGAGGCACGCGCCCCGGGGATGAGTAACCGCGAGTGCATAGAGCGCTATTTACAGATGCTACAGATTTATACGGGCCCCTTGCTTACCAACTCCGCCGAGGAGATGTGGGTTGTGCCCAAGAGCGTATATTACCACGATCTGTTTTTAGAGAGCGTCTTTACCCTGCTCGATCTGTTAAAGGTGGAAGAGGAGTACGACGTGATCGTTCAGGTTTGCCGCAAGGCGATGGACGTGGATATGTTTGACGAGCGGCTGCATCTGGAGTTGATGATGGCGCTGGTCAAGACGGGTAAGAAGCGCGAGGCGCTTTCGCAGTATTATTTTGCGACCGATCTGCATTATAAACAACTCGGCATTCAGCCCTCCGGCGAAATCCGCGCGGTGTACAAGCTCATCGTCCAAGCGGATCAAGAGATGGAGGCGGACATCGAGAAGGTGCAGAACATGCTCGAAGAGGATACCGACGGGCACGGCGCATTTGTCTGCGAATACGAAATCTTTAAAGAGATATACCAGTTGCAACGCCGCATGCTGGAGCGTTATAACGGAACGATGTTTTTGGCGCTTCTAACCATCAGCAACACCTATGAGCAGCGGTTTGACAATCTCGTGCTGGACAATATCATGAAGCAATTGCTGCATGTGGCGCAAACCAACCTGCGCCGCGGGGACACGATCTCGCGCTATAGCGTGATGCAATACGTGGTGCTGCTTCCTTCTGTAACGTATGAGACCGGAAGACTGGTCATGGATCGTATCAAGAAGGCGTTTTACAATGAATACGTCAAGTCCAGCGTGGTGCTGACGTACAAACTGCGCCCGCTTTGCATCAATAAATATGACGCCAACACGCAGAAGCGAATCCCGGAATATAAGGAAGAAGAATAGTATAAACCAATTGATTCGAGCGGGGGAACGATTTCCTCCGCTCTTTGTTTAGCGGATTACGCGGTGTATGGCGCAAACGTGCTGCATGTACAGCTCGTCCGCGTTTGATTGACACTTACGCCCTGAAATGATAAAATTTGCGCTATAAGTGGGGTTTTAGGCTTGTTTAGCCGGAGTATTGTGAAAACCGAGAGGATGGATGAATACCGGTTGCGGGCCTTACGGATAGAGTTGGGGCGAGAGGGGCGGCGAGGATGGAAGAACAACTGCATATCGCGTTGATTACGACGCATTTCGCGCCGGAAGTGACGCCGATTACGCACCTGTATGCCGATCTTGCGGAGGATTTTTGCCGCTTTGGCGCGCGCGTGAGCGTGGTCACAAAGCTGCCCGGACACGAACTCAGCGAAGAAGAGCGAGCGGCGTTCTACAACCGCAGAGACGAGATCGCGCCGGAAGGATACCGCATTCAGCGCGTCGGAAAAAAAGCGCGACGCGGCGCGAATCTATTGGAGCGTGCGCTGCGCGCCTGCCAAAACACGATTGCGATCTATCGCGCGGCAAAAAAACTCAAAGCGGACATCTACATCTTTTGCAGCCTGCCCGCGTATCTAGGCCTGGTCGGGGCACGGTTGAACCGACGTGCGCGGACGATTTATATCTTGCAGGAAATCTTTCCGGATAATCTCGTCGCATCGGGTACGTATACCGAATGGCACCCGTTCGTTCGCCTGTGCAGGAGGATGGAGCAGCATATCTACCGCCATAACAGCGCGTTTATTACGCTTTCCGATGAGATGAAGCGCACGCTGATTGCGCGCGGCATCAAGCCGGAGACCATCACCGTGATTCCCAACTGGGCGGACACGGATTCGATTCAGCCGGTCTTGCGCGAGAAAAACGAGTTGTTTGACGAGCTTGGCCTCCCGCGGGATGGTTTTTATGCTGTCTATGCCGGAACGTTGGGCTTTTTACAGGAACCGGACGTCATTTTAGACGCGGCAAAGTTGCTGAAAAACGAGTCGGATATTCGTATCCTCGTCTTTGGCGACGGCGCGCTTCGCGAGCACGTGAAGAACCGGATTGAGCGGGAGCAGATAGAAAATGTGTTGCTCTTTCAGCTGCCCTCCGCCGACCGGACTGCAAAGGTGTATTCCATTGCGGATGTCGCGCTGGTTCCGCTGAAAAAAGGCATGACGCGCATCGCCGTTCCGAGCGAAACATGGCTTGCGCTCGCCGCCGGGAGACCCGTCATTGTTTGCGCGGAGGCGGGCAGCGAATGGGCGCGCTCGATTGAGCACGAAAGCTACGGCGTTTGTATTAAGCCGGGCGAACCGCAGGAGATGGCGGACGCGATTTTCCGGCTGCATGCGAGCACGGTTTCGTTGAGCGAACTCGGCACACGCGCGCGCAATTATGTTTGCGAGCATGCTTCTCGCAAACAGGCGACGCGAGCTTATTTCGATTGGATTCAATCATAGTTAGATTTCATACCTGCGAAGCATCGAAAGCAAGAGAATAAGGATTGTATTTTGAAGGATATATTATACCGATAGACTTGTTGGGCGCGAATGGACGGGATGGTTACACGGGAGATTGTGCTTATGAAAATCCTGATCACGGCGGCGGATGGTTTCATAGGAAAGAACCTGGTCATTGCGCTACACGCGCGTGGCTACCATGACTTGCTGACGTTTGATGCGGACGCGCCCGTGGATCAGCTCGAACGGTATTGTACCGACTGTGAATTTGTCTATCATCTTGCTGCGGCAAGCCGACCCAAACAGCACGAAGAGTTTTTACACAGCGACTTTGGCTTAACGGATTCGTTACTGAGACTTCTCAACAAGCACAAGAATCGCTGCCCGATCATGTTTGCAAGCTCCACGCAGGCCGCGCTACCAAATCTCTATGGACGCAGCAAAAAGGCGGGAGAAGAGCTGCTGGACCTCTATGCGCACGAGACCGGCGCAAAGGTATATATCTACCGGTTGCCGCATGTATTTGGCAAATGGTCGAAGCCGAGCCAAAACGGAGTCGTCGCAACGTTTTGCTACAATGTTTCGCACGATCTGCCCGTCGTCATCAACGACGAATCGACACAGATCAACTTAGCCTATATCGACGACGTTGCGGAATCTCTCTGCGACTTGATTGATGATGTTGCCACGCGGGAAGGCCCTTACTGCATCGCGCCGGTGCAATACAGCGCGACGCTTGGCGATATCGCGTCCCGCATCCGCTCGTTTCGCAGCATGCGGAAAGACAACACGCTGCCCAACATGAGTGAACCGCTGACGAGGAAGCTTTACGCCACGTATGTTAGCTTTTTGCCGGTGATGGAGTTTGCGTATCCGCTGGAGATGCATGAGGACGAAAGCGGCACCATGACGGAGTTTTTACGGCTCAGCACGGGCGGACAGGTCTCCATCAGCGTTTGCAAGCCCGGCGCGGTGCGTGGAGAGCACTGGCACCACACCCGCGCGGAAAAGTTTTTGATTGTCGCGGGTACGGGCGTCATCCGCTTTCGAAGAGCGGATTCAGAAGATGTGCTGGAGTATCCCGTCAGCGGAAAAAAGCACGTGGTGGTCGATATTCCGGTCGGGTATGTACACAACGTTGAGAACACCGGAAAGACGGACCTGGTGATGCTGATGTGGGCGAGCCAGGGCTGCGACGATTCTGCGAGTGAAACGGTGAAAGCGGACGTCGTGCAGTCGTAACGATCAGCGGAATGATCACAAAAACATACAGCAGGCGCGGGGGTGAACTCCGCGCTGTTTTCACGAGATTGCAGGGTGTGCCGCGAATGTTTTAGAACAGCGTCGCACATCGGCATCCGATAGAAAGGAACAGCATGACAACGGAACTTGTGACCAACGGCGGGATTTCGCCGGAACCGATTTTACCGAAAGAACCGGAAGACATCGCGCATCTACTGATCCTGGGCGGGGTGGAATCACCCGCCTCTCGATTTTTCGCAAGCGAAGCGCTACAGACGGAGTTAAGCAAACAGGATCTACGCATCTCCGCGCTGCATCAAGGCGATGCGAATGCGGCACTTTGGCTGACAGAAGCAGGTATCGAGCTCATCTCGATGGCGGGTCTTCGAAACGAAGGCGGCGAAGCTTCGGCAATCGGATTCATCGGCGTGAATACCATTGGCGCGGGAGATACGGAATCGATGGCGAATCGGCCATATATCCATTGCATCAACGGCATCCGCATCGGCGTGGTCGCGCTAGCGGAACAGACGAGCGAAATCTTCAACAGCCGCGCGGATATCCTAAGCCTTGCGGCGCTGGATCGCGTGCGAATGCTGCTCAATCAATGCGACCATGTGATCGTACTCGTCCGCTCGGGACTGGATCAAGCGGAGCTGCCCTTGCCGGAATGGCGCGCGCGTTATCGCCGCTTTATCGACGCGGGTGCGAGCGCTGTTGTGGATATGGGCGGCGCAAAAGGCTGGGAGGCATACAAACAGGGTCTCGTGTTTTACGGGCTTGGTTCACCGACCGGATCAGACTCTCTCGGGTTGTTTCTTTCGCTGCAGCGCAACGGAAAGCTCACCTACGAAGCGCGCGCGCTGCAAAACACGACAGCGCTTGATTTCTCCGCGAACGATGCGTTTAAACAGAGAATTGACGCGCAAAACCTGCTTTTTACAAACGAGAAAAACTATCTCCGCGCGGTTGACGAGATGTGCCGGCGGTTGTATTGCGAGATGGAATCCGCGCAAAAGCGCGGCGTACTTGGATTGTTTTCCTCGCGCGCGGAGGAGGAGCAAAGGCTTGTATCACTTTTAGAAAACGAATCTTTGCGGCTGATGACGTTGCGCGCGATCCGGCTCAAGCAGGAGGCTGAGAGAAAATAGCGCCTCATTGATGCGCGCTTGGAGAGAGCTGCTTTGAATCAAAACGCGCATTTGCGTTGTGTCTGATTGACACATGCACCACAGCCGCTAGATTTGAAAAACGGAACCATGACGGAAATACGAACAATTATGAAACAATGATCTTAGGTTGCGCCATTTTCCTACGCTGTGATATAATATCGCAGTGTATGTTGCAAAGTAATCGGAGGAGACTGCCTTGAAGCCGGCTGCGGTGCTGGACATCGGAAGTTCCAAGATCGTCTGTCTGTGTGGCAGTTTTGTCAATCGAGATGGCATTACCGTACACGGCGTTTCCGTTTGCCCGTATAACGGCTATCAAAGCGGCGCGTTTACGGATCATCGCTCCTTACACAACGCCATAGGTGAGTCGGTTTCCAAGGCGGAACAGGCAGCCCGCCTGCGCATCCGCGCGGCGGCAATCAGTGTTCCCGCTCCGG
>CAYVAO010000169.1:4561-5310 GCA_964448895.1 uncultured Christensenella sp. | reverse complement strand
CACGAGGCATTGTATCATGATTAATAATCAACGCTAGGTAGCACTGACAAGAACGGCGTTTTTCGCTTTGCTCGAAAAGTCTCCATCACTCGAGACTTTCTTTACCGACCACGGAGATGAGTTGCCTTCCATCAGCTTACCGGACTACCTCGTCTTTTTGCTGGAACGCCATCAGATGACCAAGCAGGCCGTCATTCGCGCCGCAAATTTGGAGCGCTCCAACGGCTATCAAATATTCAATGGCTATCGTACCCCGCGCCGAAACGCGCTGTTACGCATCGCTCTGGGCATGCACTTAACGCTTGATGAGACGCAATATTTACTCAAACTCGCGCTCCGCGGCGAGCTCTATCCGCGAAACCGCAGGGATGCCGCGCTGATCTACTGCATTCAACACAAACTGAACCTGATCGATACCGAGCTTATGCTGGATCAGCTCGGCGAAGAGATGCTGGAGTAGAGGCAACATCATGACGGATCACGTGCTATCGTTTCTCTCCGCATATCAGGCCACGCTTACGCAGGCGTTCGCCTTGCCGGCTGAACTCAGCGGTGAATATGATCTCTTCGACTGCCTGCGGGAAACGCCGGAGAAGTCGACCTATCTTCTGCAAAAAAAAGCGGATGCTTCGTTTGTATTACTCAAAGCGGCCTCCGGCAGCAAACGCGAACATCTTCAATTGGAATACGATATCCTTCGCAGCATTCATTCTCCGCTTCTTCCGCAGCCGATCTCTTGTTTTTGGGAT
>CAYVAO010000169.1:0-4551 GCA_964448895.1 uncultured Christensenella sp. | reverse complement strand
GATTCCTTCACCTTTGATTTCTGTTAAACCCAGTTTCTTTTGATAATCTTCAATCGCGGCTTTCACCGCTTCTTCCGCAAGCGATCTCTTGTTTTTCGGATGATAAAACCACATATTTCCTGCGGGAATACATCGCGGGTACTCCCGTTTCTGATTTTGTCGAGCGGCAAGGCCCGTTTCGTGAAATGGATGCGGTCCGGCTTTGTCTGGATGTTTGCGATGCGCTTATGGTGCTTCACGCGCAAAATCCGCCCGTCATCCACCGCGATATCAAGCCTCAGAACGTCATCTATACAAAGCAGCGCACGCTTTCGCTCATCGATTTTGACGCGGCACGGCGCTATCAAAACACGCAAAAAAAGGATACCGTGTATCTGGGCACGCAGGCGACCGCAGCGCCGGAGCAGTTTGGTTATCAGCAGACCGACCAGCGTTCGGATATCTACTCCACCGGCATATTGCTGCTGTTTCTCTGCACCGGTTCGTATGAGTTGGAAGCGCTCGAAACGATCTCCTCTCTAAGGCTCAAACACATCATTCAAACCTGTACGCGCTTTGACCCGCACCGCAGATATGCTTCGGTTCGGCAGTTGCGCGCGCGTTTATTACAATTCACCCGCGCAGTCGCGCACGCTCCCGCTCCTTTTTTAAAAGGCATCTCGCTGGGGTTGTGCTGCGGCATCGCGCTTTTCGCCGGATTATATGCGTTCGGAGCAGTCCCCGAGAAACCTGAAGTGCCTTTGCTGCAAGCGGCTGTGTCCGATCCGGCGGCTTTTGTCACAACGGAAAATACTGTGATTACGTTTGATTCTCCTGCTTTTGAGAAAATCGTTCGTCAGCAGCTTGGCGTAGACGATTCGGCACCGCTGTACCAAGCCGATCTAGATAGCATTACCAGCCTGTATTTATTTGGAACAACGCTTTTGAACAGCTGGGGCGATGTCAAGAACTGCGCGTGGTATTACAAACCAAACCAGGCCGGCACAATCACAACGTTAAGCGATCTGCCTAAACTACATAACCTCACCGAGCTTTCTCTGTGCTACCAGTCGATATCCGATTTAACCCCGCTGGAAGGATTGCCGCTGACTCGTCTCGCGCTCAATGGAAATCTGATCATCGATCTCGCCCCGATCGCAAGCATTCCCGCCCTGCAAGAATTGCTTGTCGGACAAAATCCAATCTATCAAATCGACGCGTTGGCAGCCAACACTTCATTGCTTAACGTCGACTTGAACGATACGTATGTGGTTGACATCTCTCCGCTTTGCGAGAATTTAAACACGTTGAGCCTAAAGAACACACCGGTGATTGATTACTCTCCGCTTCTGAAAATGAATTCACTTCGAGAGGTCTATCTCTCAAACCTGAGTCAAGAAGACCTCTCTATTCTCGCGCAGATCACCGGGATTACAACGCTGGTTCTCACCGACAGTTCGACAAATATAAAATCCATACTGAAGCTCGGAAACTTGCGTTCGCTTGCACTAAACGATAGCCAACTGAACAGCATTGAAGGCATTGAAGCGCTGGGAAAACTCACATATTTTCGAATTATTGCAAGCCGCGATATCGACTTGTCGCCTCTAACCAAGCTTCCCAAGCTCGCCGAACTCGACATCTTCACGCAGGATTTATCGGATTATTCCGACATCTTTCGCATCACGAGTCTAAAGACGCTCTATTGCTCCAGCGCGCAAAAAGAGGCGATTGATTCGCTCGGAATAACCTATACCTTTCAAACCATGGTTCTGGATTAATCATATTTTATCGACATAGTTCATGATTAAAATTTAGATATCCCTTGTCAAATTTGTTCACGTTCTTTTGCTTGACTTTTTGCTAACAGGGTGTATAGTTAACACCGTTAGCTAATTACGCATGCGTACCAATAGAAAGTGAGGTTGCAAAAAAATGGATTATACCGCTCTCGCGCAGGAGTGTATGGAAGTTCTCTTTCAAATGCGCAACCGGAAAAACTCAAAGAAAATTTCGGACTCCATGCGAGGAGAGCATTTTGTGCTCGCCTATCTCGCCAAACACGGCGGAAGCGCTATCCCCAGCGAAATCAGCAACGAAATGGGTATCAGCTCTGCGCGAATCGCGGCTACGCTCAACACTCTTGAAGCAAAAGGATTAGTGACGCGCCGAATTGACGAGCGGGATCGCAGACGCATTCTGGTCGAATTAACCGAAGCCGGGCGCCAAAGGGAAGCGGTACATGCCAAACACATGCTGGACGTAATGGTTCAAATGCTCAAAGACCTCGGTGAAGAGGACGCAAAGGAGTTTTTGCGTATTTTGAAAAAGCTATCCAGCCGGGTACCCGAAGACTTTTTTGTTCATGACAATGCAATAAAGTGACAATTGCTTCGTCATGTGCCTAGCCCCCTTGCAATCGCGTGATTGCAGAAACTGAAATAATTCGATATTTGGATATAAGGAGAAATACATGTTCCGTTTACTCAAACGCCTAAAGGCAGCCGAGTGGCTGCAGGCGCTCGTCAGCCTCGTGTTTATTGTCACGCAGGTCTGGCTGGATCTCAAGCTGCCGGACTATATGTCCGAAATCACCCAATTGACCCAAACACAAGGCAGCGCGATGGCGGATATCTGGCTCGCGGGCGGCAAAATGCTGCTCTGCGCGCTGGGCAGCGTCGCCTCCGCGATCATCGTCGGCTTCTTCGCCGCGCGCATCGCCGCCTCGTTTTCCCAGCGACTGCGCAGTCAGCTGTTCTCCAAGGTGGACTCGTTTTCCATGGAGGAGATCAACCGTTTCTCGACGGACAGCCTGATCACGCGCTCCACCAACGACATCACGCAGGTGCAGATGCTGATCACAATGGGCTTACAGATGATCATCAAAGCCCCGATCATGGTGGTATGGGCGGTGACCAAGATCGCCGGAAAAGGCTTGGAATGGTCGCTTGCAACGGGTGTTGCGGTGCTCATCATGATCACAGTGATCTCGGTTTTGATGGCGCTCGTTCTGCCAAAATTCCGAAAGATGCAAACCCTGACCGACAACCTCACCCGCGTGACCCGCGAAAACCTGACCGGCCTACGCGTGGTGCGCGCTTACAACGCAGAACCCTATCAGGAGAATAAGTTTGAGGCTGCCAACGCGGAATTGACCGCGACGCAGCTCTTCACCAACCGCGGTATGGCGATCATGATGCCGCTGATCTCCACGCTGATGAGCGGGCTCACACTCGCCATCTATTGGATCGGCGCATATCTCATCAACGGCGCAGGGCTCATGGATCGACTCACGCTGTTCTCCAACATGGTGGTCTTCTCCGCTTACGCCATGCAGGTGATCATGTCGTTTATGATGCTGGTCATGATCTTCGTGCTCTGGCCGCGTGCTTCCGTCTCCGCAAAGCGTATCAACGAAGTGCTGGAGACAGAGCCTTCTATCATAGACGGCACAAAGAGCGAAGGCAAGGATGGAGTGATTGGTGAAATCGAGTTTAGAAACGTCAGCTTCCGTTACCCCGGCGCGGCGGACGACGTGCTTACCGGCATCAACTTTACCGCAAAGCGCGGCGAAAGCGTCGCCTTCATCGGCTCTACCGGCAGCGGCAAGAGTACGCTGATCAACCTCGTCCCGCGTTTTTACGACGCAACGGCTGGCGAGGTTCTGGTTGACGGCGTCAACGTCAAGCAATATACGCAGGAAGCGCTGCACAACAAAATCGGCTACGTGCCGCAAAAGGCGGTCACCTTCCGCGGAACGGTCGCAAGCAATATCCGCTTTGGCGACAACGGCAAAGCGCCCGCGACCGATGATGAGGTTGAGACCGCGATGCGCATCGCCCAGGGCGCGGACTTTGTGGAGCAGATGGAAGGCCGCTACGACGCGGAAATTGCGCAGGCTGGCTCCAACCTCTCCGGCGGACAGAAGCAGCGCCTCGCCATCGCCCGCGCGGTCGCCAGAAAGCCGGAAATCTACATCTTTGACGATAGCTTCTCCGCGCTGGACTACAAGACCGACCGTGCGCTTCGTACCGCACTCAAGCGAGAAACCGCAGGGGTCACGAGCCTGATCGTTGCCCAGCGCATCGGAACCATACTGGACGCGGATCAGATCATCGTGCTCAACGAAGGCCAGATCGTAGGCCGCGGCACACACAAGCAGCTGCTGCAAACATGCGAGGTTTACAAAGAGCTCGCCATGTCGCAGCTGCGCGAGGAGGAATTATACGCATGAGCGAACAAAATAAAGAACAAGCTTCTGAAAGCCCAATGGGCGGCCCGGGGGGCGGCGGCCCGCGCGGGCTGACCATGCCGGTTGAAAAACCGAAGGATTTTAACGCGACCATGAAGAAACTGCTTGCCTACTGCAAGCGATACTTAGTCCCCATCGTGATCGCCCTTGTCGCGGCGATCGGCGGCACTATTTTGCAGATTATCGGGCCGGATCGCCTGAAAACGCTGACCAATGAGATCATGAAGGGTCTGCCCTCTCTGGTCAACGGTCAGCCGGTACTCGGCACCATCGATATGAGCACCGTCAGCGTGATTGCGATATCGCTTGCCGTACTTTAC
>CAYVAO010000168.1:0-5342 GCA_964448895.1 uncultured Christensenella sp. | reverse complement strand
CGGATATGACCGGAAGTCCCACAACGGACTACGTCGACTATTTTCAGGTGATCGAATAAACGCATTCAAATGATCCATCTTGGAGGATGTATGAAACTGGCAACGCGTATCATCGCCATCTTGCTGCTTGTCCCACTGTGTTTCTCCATGGTCGCTTGCTCCGGCTCCCGTGACAATATCTTCGGCGTCACCACTCCGACCACGCCGCTGGGCACCGCCACCACAGGCGATTCCGTCCAGATCGACCCCGAAGCCACGACAGGCTATCGCAACGACTTCTTTCAGTTTTCCTGCGTTTTACATTATGAATGGTATGTGTTTAATGATGATGAGATGTCTCAGATGCTCGGGACAGCATCCGCAGCATCGAACGAAGGAACCGCAGGTGATGCTCATCAAAAACCGTTTAACAATGGTGAAACGCAAGTGGACTTTTATGCGGTGTCTCTCGTTCTCGGGCAAATGATCAACATCGTCTTGAGCAAAGAAAAACTACAGGAGCGGTTGCTGACAGACGAACAATTGCTGAAAGCATCGGTTTCCCGCTTTTCCAGCGAGCTAGCGAATGTGAGTGATACGATCGCCACTCACGATATCAAGAACATTCCATTTCTTGGCAAAGAACGACCCGCTCTTGTGTTTCAGGTGGATTTTCAGGGTGCGCCGTTCCAAGAGACCATATTCGTGATTCGTAAAAATGGTTACCTGGCTACCATCACGATCACGGATATGACCGGAAGTCCCACAACGGACTACGTCGACTATTTTCAGGTGATCGATTGATCATAGCTTCATCTTGAAGACGGGTTGCCTGGCAATGGGCAGCCCGTTTTCCTTCATTCAAGCAGGTGAATTTCACAAGAGTACACACGATCTCTGTTCCGATATCGACGGTTGTGATACACTCTTGAAAAAGACAGCGGAAAGGATTGCAACTATGGAACACAAGACCGTCATTGCCCGCATGGGCGACCTGGAACATCAGGAAGTCGCTTCCGGCGAGGATTTTCACTTTTTCCGGCATAAGTTCGTCAAGGGCGAGGACGGGTACAAGTCCAATATCGCTTTTCTGCGTCTGCCGCCGAAGAAAGCGGCCTTCCCGCTGCACTATCATGAATATAGTGAAGAAACGTTCTACATCATCGCGGGCAAGGGTCACCTGAACCTTGCAAACGGCGAAACGCGCGAGGTTTCGGCGGGCGATATCGCCTTTTTCCCAACGGGCGAGGCGGGCGCACATCAGCTCGTGAACGATTCGGAGACGGAAGACCTCGTCTACATCGACTTTGACACCTATGTGCCGCTGGACATCACCTACTATCCCGGCAAAGACAAGATCGGTATCTTTGGCGAAACCTACACGGGCGTGCTCAAAAAGAGCGCGACGGTGGGCCTGTTTGAAGGCGAAGAAGCGAAATAACCCGTTTTCTGCTTCGCGCGCGACAAAATAAAACGCGCTTGATAAAAGCGCGAGATTTAGACAAACTTGTTTGATGTTTGAGGTGTGTTATGAAATCCATCGCGGAAAACCCGCTCGTCGACGCGGCAAAAGGGCAACTCTTTTCCAGTTATCAGATGCTGGAAACGCTCGTGGACGTCTGCCCGGCCGACGTTTGGCAGGACGTTTTCAACGAGATACCATTCTGGTATCAGGTCTATCATACCGTCTACTTCGTCGATTACTGGTTTCGCGACGACCCGGCGGGCACGGGATTTCCCAGCGCATGGTTCGATCCGCGCATTCCGGCGGAGTTTGAGTGGACTCTGCCTGAGGACGTATATCTTTCCCGCGAGACGATGCGCGTCTATCTGCGCTTGATCCGGCAAAAGCTGCTGCGCATCTTCGCCGCGATGATCGACGGTGATCTCTCGCAGCCGGCCTTTGCGGGCGAACCCGATGTGACTCTGCTGGACGCGATCTTCTCGCAGGCGCGGCATATCATGTATAACGTAGGCTACTGCAACGGCATCCTGCGCGAGCGCGATCTGGAAGAGGCCGACTGGTTTGCCTATAACGAGCCGGAAGAGTGACGCGATTTTTCTGTCAGGCGAGCTCTTCCCCAACCATTCGCACCCAGAGCGAAACCACCGTTTCGCAAAAAGCTCTTTCCTCCGGCTTGAGCTGCCAGAGCGGAATCTGCCGCGGTTTTCTCCTGCCATAGAGAAAGCGATCATCCGGGGTGAGCATATCCGCAAACGCGGTGATGGTCGGCAGCAGCGTCACCTCCGCCATTACTTCTGTGCCCTCATAGAGGCAGAGCTGCCAGCCGTTTGCGCCCTTGTCGCCAAAGCCGAATACGCCGCCGAACCCGTCCGACTTTTGCTCAAACGGTTCCGCTGTCAACCGTGGTTTCGCCAGCCGCTTCATCGTATACGAATCCGCGCGCCAGTCGACCAGCACAACGCCCGCGCGATTTGGCAAAAGCCCGATCGCGAGCGCGGTGCCGTCGTTTTTACGCACGTATAGCATGCGCTTTGGCAGGCAGTTCTCCCGTTTCATTCGCTCGACCAGCTCGTCCCGCGCGTCCCATTCTGCGGAAAAATCGGTTGCGTGCATATGGTTTTCTCCCCTACATGTTCTCTATCAAAGTATACACGTTTCCTCTGCGAAGGCAAGTGAAGAACCGTTTGAATCGAGTGAGAAAAACAGCAAAATGTGTTTTTTGCTTTTCATTCGGAGGGATTTCTACTATAATGAAGGCGAACGAAACATTCCCTTTTTTTATACTCGATCGGAGGCAAATTTCATGAATGCAAAGCAACGAACCGTACTCACCAAGATTTTTACCATATCCGGCACACTACTGCTCTGGGCGCCGATTCTCTTTATGCTGGTCACCGCGGTGATCGGCAGCATCATCGGCAAAGCCCTGCTGTTTGACTATCTGATGCTCGCGGAGCTGTTCCCGATTGTTGCGCTCGGGCTGGTGCTGCTCGTGCTCGCGAGCTTATTGTGCAAAACATTTCGCAAGTGGTTCGGTTGGGGCAGCGTTGCCGCGCTCGCCGCGCTGACCAGTGGGCAGATTTTTGCCAGCGTATCGGGTCTTGCCTCCGGCGCTCTGGCGGAGAACGGCGCGGCTTTCGCCGTGGTCATCGTATCCATCGTGTTCTACAACATCATCGTGGTCGCTCTGGCGATCCTCGGGATATTGCTGATTCGAAGACTGTTTCAAAAAGCGCCGGACACCGTTTCCGCGGCGGAATAAGACAAACGAATGGATCGTTTGGATGAAAGGTACGACTCATCATGCAATATAAAATTCACACCGACCCGAAAAAACTGATCGGCAGAAGGCCTAACCTCGCGGAAGAAAAGAGCGTAACGGACGAAATCGTCTCCGCGTTCTCCGTTCCGCCGGAAGATATGCCGCTTCCTCCGCTCTCGCCGCTGCCGCCAACCGCACCGCGCGCCCCGCGCAAGAGAAACCCGCAGGGACTTACCATCGCGGCGGCGGTACTCAACGTATTACCGTTTCTTTACCCGCTCTTCTTCTTTGTGCATGGTTGGACAAGCGGGCATCCGCTGCCCGTCTATCTGTATCCGATTCTGGTGCTTGCCGTGCGGTTTATTCCATTTATCGGCGGTCTTCTGCTCTATCTCGCCGCACGCGCGGCAAACGCGTTTCACAAATGGGTTGGTTGGATCGCGCTTGGTAACGTGGTTTTCTCGCTCGGCAGCGTGTTCTTTTTAACGCAGTGGCTGCCGAATTATGACCCGTCTATGCTCACGCGCACCGACGCGCTGGGGTTCCTCGCGTTTTCGTCGGCCTCGCTGCTTTGCATGATCGCACTTTGCGTGTTTTCCGTGCTGATGCTGATTCGCGTGTTTCAAAAGAGCGCTCCTGTCGTAGAAGCGTAAATACGGATCACAACTTGCCCGCTTCTGCGGGCTTTTTTTCTTAAGATTCGTTGTGTGACCTCGTCTCTCGACAGCAAGCTTTTGCGCATGCTAAGATTTGTTTCGTAAGAGAACGACAACACAAGGACAAATTGCTCACAAAGGAGATCGCCATATGGAGCAGCATCAAAATAAAATCATCTATCTCGCGGGCGGGTGCTTCTGGGGCATGGAGAAGCTCATGCAGTCCATCCCCGGCGTCATCGATGCCGAGAGCGGATACGCCAACGGAACCGGAGAAAAGGACGCGGACTATAAGACCGTTTGTACGGGCAAAACAGGCTTTCGCGAAACGGTAAAGGTCACCTATGATCCCGCGCGCGTGAGTCTCGATCAACTGCTGTTCGCCTACTTCGAGGTGGTCGACCCAACCGCGGTCAACCGCCAGGGGCACGACACCGGCACGCAGTATCAGGCGGGCGTGTATTATGCGGACGCAGAATCTCAAGCGACGGTGGAGCGAATCGCCGCCATCGAGCGCGCGCGCACACCGCGTTTTTCCGTGGAGATCGGCCCGCTTGTCAACTTCTTCCCCGCGGAAGAATATCACCAGAACTATCTGGACAAAAATCCGAACGGCTATTGCCATATTCCGTTTGCCGAGATTGCACGGCTTTCCAAAAATCCCATCGACGCGGGCCGCTATCAAAAACCGGAGGAAGACAAGATTCGCGCCGCCCTCACGCAGGAGCAATTTGACGTGACCCAAAAGAGCGCGACCGAGCGCCCGTTTACGAGCGCGTTTTACGGCAGCAAGGCGCGCGGGCTGTATGTGGACGTCGTCACCGGCGAGCCCCTCTTTACCTCGGACGACATGTATCATTCCTCCTGCGGCTGGCCTTCGTTCACCAAGCCGGTCGAACCCTCCGTGGTGGTGGAGCGCACGGACAGCAGCCACTGCATGCGCCGGGTCGAGGTTCGCTCCCGCGCGGGCAACTCGCATCTGGGCCATGTATTTGAAGGGGATTCCGAGTCGCCAAACGGCATTCGCTATTGCATCAACGGCGCGTCGCTGCGCTTTATTCCGCTGGACGAGCTGGACTCACAGGGATACGGTTACCTGCGGGAGAAGTTCAAGGACTAACGACGCCGCCAAAAACAGGAAAAATCAAGCAAAGCGCGCATAAATGTGCTATACTGCCAATGCGCGCTTTTTTACGCGCAAAAAATCCAGCTTTCGCCCGATCGGAGTGAACCAGTCGAATGATCTATCTCGATAACAGCGCGACCACGCGCGTCCTGCCGGAGGCGGCGGACGCAGCTTTTCGCGCAATGACCGAGCTGTATTATAACCCGGCCAGCGCCTACAAACCCGCCGTCACGACGGAAAAAGAGGTGGAACGCGCGCGCGCGCGGCTCTCCGCCGCGCTCAACTGCGCCGCAAGCGAAATCACCTAAACCTCCGGCGGCGCGGCGTCCAACAATATGCCGATACATCGTTCGC
>CAYVAO010000167.1:0-5367 GCA_964448895.1 uncultured Christensenella sp. | reverse complement strand
TCGTAGCATAAAAGCATAAGATGTTTTTAGGGAACCGGTGCCTGCACTGGTTCTCGTTTTTTATATCTTCTCCCCCACTCCCCGCACCGTAGACCCCAACCCCCACTCCACTGATGTATAATACCCTTGTCGGCGCAATCCCGCGAAAAAATCCCCGCGCCGGACAACGGAGCAAACACATATGAAACCCCAAAACAAAAAAGACCTCATCGAGGCATATAAACAGCGCAAGCAAATCGGCGGCGTCTACGCCGTCACCAACAAGGCAACGGGCAAAGCCCTCGTGCTGGCCTCCGCGGAGATCGGCGGCATCCAGAAACGATACGAGTTCGCGGAGGCGACCGGAGGCTGCTTTCACCCGAAGCTGCAACACGACGCGAAGACCTACGGCAACGACGCGTTCTCGTTTGCGGTATTGGAGACGATCGAGCGAAAGGACACGCAGACCGACCGCGAGTTCGCGGAGGATCTGGAGGTATTGCTCGCTCTCTGGCTGGAAAAATACGATCCGGCGAACGTATATTAATCGGCAACAAGGCACGCGACGCGCGTGTCTTTTGATTTTAAGAAAAGCGATCGCCTTCTTTGTAAAAAACGCAACAGGATTCTTTCTTTTTATAGAAGAACGTGCTAGCATGGTGCGCAGCGGCAAACATCACCCGCAAAAGGAGCAACCCATGGACGAACCCATCAAGATTGAGCGCAACGCGCTGGATATCATAGAAACCATCGTGAGCCTCGCCAGCATCGTCGGCGTAGCGGTCTACCTCATCCTCGTGTGGAAGACGATTCCCGATCAAATCCCGATGCACTACAACGCGGCGGGCGAAATCAACCGCTGGGGTGATAAGAGCGGACTGATCGTGCTGCCAATCATCAGCGTGATGATGTATGGCATGATCACGCTCATCGAGCGCTTTCCGCAGATTTGGAACACGGGCGTCCGCGTGACGGAGGAAAACCGCACGCAGGTCTACCGCCTACTGAAAAACCTGATCGCATGGGTCAAGATGATGGTATTGCTCGTGTTCGGGAGCCTGACGGTGCTCTCGTCGCTGAGCCTAAACCTGCCGGTATGGTTCCTGCTGGTGTTTCTCGCGCTGCTTTTTGGCGTCGTCGTATACTATATCGTGCGGTTGACGCGGCTGAGGCGCAGGTATCCGGCCGAATCGTGAAGAAAAACAGGGCGCGTCCGCAGAGGATGCGCTTTTTGATTTGGCGAAAGCGTTGACGCGCGGGCTTGAATAATAATACAATGAGAATTACGAAATTTGCCGGATAGCGCGGCAAACAGAAAGAATAATCGCGGACAATTCCGCTCTATAAGGAGAAACCGGATGAACCACCCCTCGGACATCGAAATCGCACAATCCTCCGCCATGCAACCGATTTTGGATATCGCGCGCGCGCTTGATATCGACGAACACTATGTGGAGCAATATGGACGCTATAAAGCGAAGATTGACTATAATCTTCTGCGCGAGTTGAACGATAAGCCCGACGGCAAGCTGATTCTCGTTACCGCCATCTCGCCGACTCCGGCGGGCGAAGGCAAGACCACGACCACCGTCGGCCTCGCGGACGGCCTTCGTAAGATCGGCAAGCGCGCGGTGGTTGCCCTGCGGGAGCCTTCGCTTGGCCCCGTGTTTGGCGTCAAAGGCGGCGCCGCGGGCGGTGGCTTTGCGCAGGTGGTGCCCATGGAGGACATCAACCTGCACTTTACGGGAGATTTTCACGCCATCGGAGCCGCGAACAACCTGCTCGCCGCGATGCTGGATAACCATATCTATCAGGGCAACGCGCTCAATATCGACCCGCGCAGGATCACCTGGAAGCGCTGTGTCGACATGAACGATCGCCAGCTGCGCGCGGTGGTGGACGGCCTCGGCGGCAGAGTCAACGGCGTACCGCGCGAGGATGGCTACGACATCACGGTTGCGAGCGAAGTCATGGCGGTGCTGTGCCTCGCTTCCGATATCAACGACCTCAAGGCGCGCCTCGGTCGCATCATCGTGGGCTATACCTACGACGAAAAGCCGGTCACGGCGGGAGACCTGAAGGCCGCGGGCGCGATGGCGGCGCTGCTGAAGGACGCGCTCAAACCCAATCTCGTGCAGACGCTGGAGCATACGCCCGCGTTTGTACACGGCGGCCCGTTTGCCAACATTGCGCACGGTTGCAACTCGCTGACCGCGACGCGTTTGGCGCTCAAGCTTGGTGATTATGCGGTGACCGAGGCGGGCTTCGGCGCGGATCTCGGCGCGGAGAAGTTTATCGACATCAAGTGCCGCATGTCGGGCCTTAGACCCAGCGCGGTTGTCGTGGTGGCGACCGTGCGCGCGCTCAAGCATCACGGCGGCTCGCCCAAAGATCAGTTGACGACGGAGAATCTCGACGCGCTGGAAAAGGGGCTGCCGAACTTATTGCAGCACGTGGAGAATATCCAGAGCGTGTTCGGCCTGCCCTGCGTGGTGGCGATCAACGCGTTCCCGACCGATACCGCCGCAGAGCTGACCTTGGTCGAAGAGCGATGCTGCGCGCTGAACGTTCCCGTCGCGCTTTCGGAAGTCTGGGCGAAGGGCGGCGAAGGCGGGAAGGCGCTTGCGGAGGCGGTCTGCCGCATCGCGGAAGGCGAGAATCATTTTTCGCAGAGTTACGCTCTGGATTTGACCATCGAGCAGAAGATTGAAGCCATCGTCAAGCGCGTCTATCGCGGAGACGGCGTTACCTTTAGCCCGGAAGCGAAAAAGCAGATGAAGCAACTAACCGATCTCGGCTTTGGCGGGCTGCCGATCTGCATGGCGAAAACGCAGTATTCGTTTTCGGATAACGCAACGTTGCTCGGCGCGCCGCGCGGCTTTACGCTCAACGTGCGCCAGCTCAAGGTCAGCGCGGGCGCGGGCTTCATCGTGGCGCTCACGGGGGATATCATGACCATGCCGGGCTTGCCGAAAGTGCCCGCCGCCGAGCGGATCGACGTGGACGAAACGGGCAAGATCAGCGGACTGTTTTAACAACAAGCGAGCGGAGGGGAAACACATGGCGCAACTGCTGAAGGGCGCGGAGGTCGTCTCCGCGTTAAACGAAACGATCCAGGCGGATGTTACCGCGCTTCTTTTGCGCGGGGTTACGCCAACGCTTGCGATCCTCCGCGTGGGTGACAAGCCGGACGACCTTGCCTATGAGCGGGGCGCGATGAAACGCGCGGAAACGGTCGGTGTGGCGGTTCGCCAAATTGCGCTGCCGCAGACGGTGTCACAGGAGGAGCTGCTCGCCGAGATTGAAAAGATCAATTCAGACGAAAGCATTCACGGCTGTCTGATGCTGCGCCCGCTGCCGAAGCACATTGACGACCTGCGCGCGCGGGAAGCGCTGCTGCCGGAGAAGGATATCGACGGCATTACGGAAGGTTCGCTCGCGGGCGTGTTTACTGGTACCAAGCGCGGCTTTCCGCCCTGCACGGCGCAGGCCTGCATGGAGATTTTACGCCATTATCAAATCGACCTTGCGGGCAAAAACGCGGTCGTGATCGGGAGAAGTCTTGTCATCGGCAAACCGGTTGCGATGATGCTGCTGGGACAAAACGCAACCGTGACGATCTGCCATACGAAGACGAAGGATATGCCCGCGCTCACCAAAAGAGCAGATATCTTGATCGTCGCCGCGGGAAAACCCGGCGTGGTCGGCGCGGAATATGTTTCTGCGGGGCAAATCGTGCTGGATGTCGGAATTAACTTCAACGCGGAGGGCAAGATGACGGGCGACGCGGACTTTGCGGCGGTCGAGCCGATTGTGGGCGCGATTACGCCCGTGCCCGGCGGGGTTGGCACCGTGACCACCTCCGTCCTCATGGCGCATGTGGTGGAGGCGGCAAAGCGGGCGGCGGCTCGCGCCTGAAACAGGAGCAGTCTGGGGGGGGTTTCTCTTGAAGCAAAGCAGAAAACTGAGCTTTTTATTTACGTTGATCGTATACGCCCTCGCGCTTGCGGTGGCGTTATTCGTTTATCGTCGCGCGTCCGGCGGCGTGTTCTTTCGCGTGTTTGCGGCGGATCTCGCGGCGACGGTGCTTGTCTACGCGGTGAGCCTGCCGCTGGGCAACGCCTCTGTGTACGATCCCTATTGGTCGGTCGCTCCCGTAGTGATGCTGCCGCTGTGCATTGCGTCGTTTGGCGTGTGGAGCGCGGGGACGATCGCGCTGCTCGTCTGCGTGACGTATTGGGGTGTGCGTTTGACCGCAAACTGGGCGTATACGTTCAAGGGGTATGATCATCAGGACTGGCGCTATACCATGCTGCGGGAACAATCCGGCGCGTTCTTTCCGCTTGTGAGTCTGTTTGGCATCATGCTCTTTCCCACGCTGGTGGTCTATCTTTGCCTGCTGCCTGCGCTCAACTATATTCAAAACGGCGGGGCAAATCTCGCGACGATCCTCGGCTTTGCGCTGTGCTTGAGCGCGGCGACGCTGCAATTGATTGCGGATGTACAAATGCACCGCTTTCAAAAGCGGGCGGCAAACCGCGGGCAAATCATCCGTAGCGGCGTCTGGCGGCACGCGCGGCATCCGAACTATCTGGGCGAGATTTTGATGTGGTGGGGTGTTTACGCGGTGCTGCTCTCGGTTCGTCCCGACCTCTGGCCGCTGGGACTCGGCGCGCTCACCAACACGCTGATGTTTCTCTTCATCAGCATCCCGATGGCGGAAAACCGTATGGCGGGGTATAAGGAAGGGTTTGACCGGTATGTGAAGGAGACGAATAAGCTGCTGCCGATCGAGATCAAGCGGGAAGAGCATCACGCAATTTGAGAGAAGAAAGAAGTTGCCTGTGGAGATCAATCTCGTTCGAGAAAACAAAAAGCAGTATCTGGATCTGTTGCTGTTAGCGGATGAGCAGGAGTCCATGATCGACAAATATTTGGATCGAGGAGACTTGTTTGCCCTATATGATGGCGTTCTGAAGAGCGTTTGTGTCGTAACGCAGGAAAGCGATACGGTTTGTGAACTGAAGAACATCGCCACCTGCGAACAATGGAACGGCAAGGGATACGGCAGCAAACTGCTGGAATATGTCTGTTCGTATTATCGGGGCAAGTTTAGCACCATGCTTGTCGGAACAGGCGACTGCCCGTGGATATTGCGATTTTATGAAAAAAACGGGTTTGTGATTTCGCACCGGATCAAGAACTTTTTCGTAGACCACTATGACCATCCGATGTTTGATCATGTTGTTCAATTGGTGGATATGGTGTACTCAAGCAGGATTTTATAATCGAAGGATATCTTCCAAAATAAAACACCCCAACAAAAAAAACGTCCAATTTCTGTCAATAAACCAAAATGTGGATACCAACAAAAAACCGTCCAATCAC
>CAYVAO010000166.1:0-5385 GCA_964448895.1 uncultured Christensenella sp. | reverse complement strand
CGCACGATTCAAAACAGCCTGCCCGGCAACACGAGCGACGAAGAATCCGGTGTTTATGACCCGATTACGACGGCGTGTATCAATCTTGTCGCGGCGCGCGCAGGCGTCGTCTTCGGTTCCGGCGGACACACGGCAAAGGATGTGCCGCTCTTCGCACTCGGCATTGGCTCCGAATTCTTTAGCGGCAGCTATGAAAACACGCAGATTCACGACGCGATTCTTCAGGCGGTCTCCGCGTATCCGCTCTCATGAAACCCGTTCGAACGTACTGATTTTGTTTTTTATAACGGAATAAATCATATATGGAAAGGCCAACAGCATGAAACTCACCTTCATCGGCGCAGACCACGAAGTAACCGGCAGTTGCACGCACCTCGACATCTGCGGCAAGCACATTCTCGTTGACTACGGCATGGAGCAGGGCAAGGATTTTTATCAGAACGCGCCTCTGCCGGAACTGCCCGGCGAAATTGATGCGGTATTGCTCACGCATGCGCACATGGATCACTCCGGCCTCCTGCCGTTGCTCTACAAGAACGGCTTCCAAGGCCCGGTACACGCTACAAAACCAACCTGCAACCTCTGTGACATCATGTTGCGTGACAGCGCGCATATTCAGGAGTTTGAAGCCGAGTGGCGCAACCGTAAAGGCCAGCGCAGCGGAGAGAAACCGTATGTTCCGCTCTATACAATGGAAGACGCACAAGGCATTCTCAAGCAGTTCGTGCCGCATCGCTATGACGAAAAGTTCCAGCTTTTTGACGGAATTCAGGTTCGTTTCTCCGACGCGGGACATTTGCTGGGTTCTTCCTATATCGAAATTTGGATTGATGAAGACGGCGAACAGCGCAAGATCGTGTTCTCCGGCGATATTGGAAACGTCAATCTCCCGCTGTTGCGCGATCCATCGCTCGTCGACGAGGCGGACTACATCATGGTGGAGTCTACCTATGGTGATCGCCTGCACGACGCTCCGCCGGATTACGCAAAAGCGCTCGCGGACGTGCTGCAAACGACGTTTGACCGTGGCGGCAGCGTAATCGTTCCGTCTTTTGCCGTAGGCCGCACGCAGGAGATGCTCTATTTCATCCGCCAGATCAAGGAAAATCGACTCGTACACGGGCATGACAACTTCCCGGTGTTTGTCGATAGCCCGCTGGCGGATGCCGCAACGAAGATCTACATAGAAAACGCAGAGTTTTGCTATGACGACGAGGCGCGCGCGTTTGTGGAGCAGGGCATCAACCCGCTTGAGTTTTCCGGGCTGACCATTACGCAGACCAGCCAGGAATCCATGGCGATCAATACCGACACGCGCCCGAAGGTCATTCTCTCAGCGAGCGGCATGTGCGAGGCGGGCCGCATCAAGCACCACCTCAAGCACGGGCTTTGGAACGCCGCCAACACCATTCTCTTCGTCGGGTTTCAAGCGCAGGGCACCCTCGGCCGTTCCCTGATTGAAGGCGCGGAAAAAGTCAAGCTATTTGGCGAGACGATTCGCGTCAACGCCGAGATCAAGCAACTTCCCGGTATCAGCGGACATGGCGATGCCAATATGCTTATCAAGTGGGCAACGCATTTTTTGCCGAAACCGCGCCGCGTGTACGTCAACCACGGCGAAAGCGAGGTTTGCGACCTCTTTACCAAGCGTCTGAGAAACGAATTCGGTCTGGATGCCGTTTCACCCTACAGCGGATCGGTGTACGATCTTGTAAAGAACGAATACGTTCTGGAAGCGAAGCCGGAGCCGCTTGCTCAACGCGCACATGAGCGCGCGCCGCAGGAAGGCCGCGCGCCAGGCGAGCGTACCCCTTACGAACAGAAGGGCAAGCCAAAAGGACAATACCAGCAACAACCACGCGACCAGGAATCGGCCTATCAGCAGGTTCTGGTCGCATTGGAACGTCTGGTCGATATCATTCGCTCCAGCAAAGGGCGCAGCAACCGCGAGCTTCGCAATGTCGCGAGCCAGATCAACGCCATCAGCAACGAGATGGAACGCGAATAAACGTCTGCGTTGTTTCGCTTTGAGCCAGGTAAGTAGATTGTACAAAAACATCCCGCAGGTTTTCACCTGCGGGATGTTTGTATTTCGTAACTGCTTAGTGCAGCATCAGCATGCGCTTCTCACCGCTGCGTACCAGCGAAGACCACATCCAGATTGTGAACACAACCAGAACCGCAAACGTAATCGGCGCAACGAGCGGACTCCCGGTCACGGCCGCAACGATAGCGGGCGCAAAGCCGGCGCCCATACCAACGAATACGGATACCATCGTCGCTCCACCCTGCTTGATCGCCTCCGCTTCGCTCACCCAGTCGAGGCGCGGCATGCGGATATTGACCCATAAGCCAAGTACGCCGAACGCGAAGATATACGCCAGCGGCAAAAGATACATCCAGAGTGTATCAACAAGGCTCATCTTCAGCCCGATGGCAACCAGCGTAGAGCTGATGAGAATGCTGGGAATAGCGAGCACCAGCGTTACCTTGAGCTTTGCCGCGAACCAGTCTTTCGCGGAGACAGGCAGGCTCTTGATGATCCAAAGCGATTTGCCCTCCATCGAGATGGCGCTCGCCGTCGTAGACCCCATAGACGCCATCCAACCGAAAACAAACGGCACCAGCGCGGGCAATGCTGGCATATCCGGCATATCCAAGAATTTCAGCACCTCGTCCGCCTTGATCATGAGCAAGACAGCTGCGATGATCATCATCACAAACCCAAATGCTGTGTTAACGACATACAGGCTGGAGCTGAAATACCGCTTGAGCTCTCGCTGAAACAGTGCGGCAGATTTCGTGGAGTGCACCTGTTTGTGCATCACAAACGTTTCGCCGCGGGGCTTGTTCTTGATGCGCGAGTTGATCGAAACAAAGTTTCTGCCAAGCCAGAAGATCAATAGCGCGATGGTTGCAAATGTCAGCAACAGCAACCATAGAAGCGAAAGGAGCGATCCGTTCGAAAGAGCGTCCTGAAACCACTGTGCCGGTGGATACATACCGCTGATAATCGGTTGAAACGTCTCCGCAAGGTTTCCGAGTTTGCTCGGGTCTTCAACCGCCATACCGCTTTTCATCGAGACAAACATCAGCGCAAACACAAGCACCATCTGCGCGACGACGCTCGCAAGACTGCTCTTCTTCATGCGCGCGGTGGCAACGGTCAGCAGCGTGCCAAGCAGCGCGCCGATAATGGTCGGCAGCGCTGGCAAGAGAAAGATCGAGAGCAGAAACAGCGGGTAATACCAGATCGGCGGTGCCGCCATGATGGCGTAGATCACGCCCGCGGGCAGCAGCAGCAAAAACGCATAGACAAAGTTATACGCGTACATGCTGAATACCCGGCTCGCTGCAACGGCGCGGACATTGACGGGCCAGCTCATCACGATATCAAAATCGCCAAAGCCAAACAGCACGCCTTTGGTCTCAAAAATGGAGAAGACGAGAATCAACAGGCTTGCCGCAAGCGCCATAACGCCCAGCAGCGTTGGGAGTGTATTAAACATTTTAAACGACCGCGCGAGCATATAACTGTACAGCACGGACATATAACCCATCGCAAACACCATCGCGACCAGCGAACCCAGCGCGCGTTTGCCCTGCTTCTTCTCTTCCTGATTCTTCATGTGCAGGATTTTATTGATCCCGAAGAGGGAGCTCACCTGCAATTTCGTTAAAATCCAGAATTCACGCATTGTCCGTCAACTCCAAAAACAGCGTTTCGAGCGATTCATCACCCTTCACCTTGTCCATTTCGCCTGCGGCAATGAGCTTGCCGCTCTTGATGATCGCAATCTTGTTGCAGAGCTTTTCCGCAACCTCAAGCACATGTGTCGAGAAGAAGATCGCGCTACCGTTTTTGCACATTTCCGCCATGATGGTCTTGAGCGTATGCGCGGCCTTTGGATCGAGGCCGACAAACGGCTCGTCCAGCAGCAGGAGCTTTGGTTCGTGAATCAGCGCGGAGATCAACGCGATCTTTTGCTTCATGCCGTGGGAGCAGCTGCCGATCAGATCGTTGAGTCGCGGCGTCATTTCAAACGCATCCGCATAGCGCTGGATGCGCGCGTCGCGATCCGCGGCGCTTACGCCGTAGATATCCGCAACAAAGTTGAGGTACTGGATGCCGGTCAGATGTTCGTAGAGATCGGGATTATCCGGAATATACGCCATCTGTTGTTTGCATTCAATCGGAAATTCGGCGATGCTCTTGCCGTTGACGGTGATCGTTCCGCTGTCAAACGAAAGGATTCCCGCAATCGCGCGCAGCGTTGTGGTCTTTCCCGCGCCGTTGTGTCCGATAAAACCGTAGATGTCCCCCGGCATCACGGTCAGCGACAGATCGTCTACGGCCTTTACGTCTCCGCCGTAGCACTTCACCAGGTGTTCAATGGTCAACATAACTTTTCTCCTTGCGTCCCCCCTGAGCCGCGCAGATTTTGTTCGCGTTTTGGGGCTGTTTTGCGATATTATACCACAAAATAAGTCTCGGATTATCGATTGCGTGCAACTCGATCGAATTTCACAATTCTGTAACTATATACAAGTGCAGCTCCGCTTTGATTCCGGTGCGGTTGCGCGAGATTGACATCCCACTGTCGATTGCATAAAATGAGCATGAGAAAAGCAGTGCTTTCCGCCTTCAACAATAGAGCTTATGAACCTAACCGAATGGAGAAGATACCATACATGAAAGATGGATTTGTCAAGGTCGCGGCCGGTACGCCGGAGATTCAAGTTGCCAACTGCGAATACAATGCGGACGCGATCATCGCGCTCATTCGCCGCGCGGAAGCGGACGGGGTCAAGGTGCTGGTTTTGCCGGAGTTGACCATCGTTGGCTACACCTGCGGAGATCTCGTACTCAGCACCGCGCTGACGGATGCCGCCATGCGCGCGCTGGAGCGCATCACGCGCGCCACCGTAGGCAGCGATATGCTCATCGCCATCGGGGTACCGATCGTATTCGGACATTTATTGTATAACTGCGCCGCCGTCGTGCAAAACGGACGCGTTCTGGGTGTGATCCCCAAAACGCACCTCGGCAACTACGGCGAGTTTTACGAAAAGCGCACCTACGCCGCCGCGCTGGAGACCATCGAGGAGATGGAGCTCTTCGGGCAAAAAGCGCCGTTTGGCAACCGCCTCGTGTTTTGCTGCAATGAGATGCCGCTCTTTGCCGTCGGCGTCGAAATTTGCGAAGACCTCTGGGCTGCTGTTCCGCCTTCCACGCTGCTCGCGGACTGTGGCGCAAGCATTCTCTTAAACCTCAGCGCGAGCGACGAGGCGGTCACCAAGGTGGACTACCGGCGCATGCTCGTACAGAGTCAAAGCTCCCGCACCAATTCGGCCTATGTGTTTTGCAGCGCGGGAACGGGCGAA
>CAYVAO010000165.1:0-5412 GCA_964448895.1 uncultured Christensenella sp. | reverse complement strand
ATTTCGCGGCGGACCTGCTTTATAATCTGCGTTATCCCGCGCGGCAGAGTAGCGTGGTTTGCTCCAAGGACAAGCACGAGACGGCGGTGTTTCGCAAGATCGATTCGATGAAAGAGCGCCATAAGATTGCTATGCTCATCACCGAAGCGCATAGTCTGGACGAGATCAAGCGCTGCATGGAGCCGTATTCCACCGTGTTTATGGGCGATATCTCGCGGGAGCTGCGGCTGGAATTGACGGAGCACTGCTTTGAGCACAACAAGAGGCTCTTTGTTTTGCCGACCGTGGAGGATATCATCTTTCATAACGCAAGCGAAACCATTGTTGGCGATTCGCTGGTGTATCAGTGCAGAGATCACACGTTTTCGCCGGAACAGGCTGCGATTAAGCGCCTGATCGATATCGTGTTCTCGCTGATCGGAATTATCGTTACCAGCCCTATCATGTTGATTGCGGCGCTCATCATCAAGCTGCAGGATGGCGGACCGGTCTTTTTCACGCAGGTTCGCTATACCCGAAACTATCATAAATTCACTTTGATGAAATTCCGGAGCATGATCGTAGACGCTGAGAAGAACGGCGCGCAATTCACCAAGCCGGGGGATAGCCGCATTACGCCATTCGGTCGCTTTATGCGGGCAACGCGCATCGACGAACTGCCCCAGTTTTTCAACATTCTGCATGGCGAGATGTCTTTGGTTGGCCCGCGCGCGGAACGAATCGAAAACGTAGATTTTTACTGCGAGCGCATGCCGGAGTTCCGCTACCGCATGAAGGTAAAGGCCGGATTAACGGGCTACGCGCAGATCTACGGTAAATACAACACAAACTTTGAAGACAAACTCAAACTGGATATGCTCTACATCGAGAATTGCTCGATCATGAACGACCTGAAACTGATTTTCATGACGTTTAAAGTGATTTTTTTAGCCGAAGAGAGCACGGAAGGGTTTGACGTGACGAATTTGAACGATCTAAATCAGCCTTGCGACAACTGTGAATTTCCCTTTGCGCCGCCGGTTGAGCAAACGGTTCTAAGCCACGTCGCAAAGAATCGCACTGTTAAAACGGACAACGAAACACGAACAGAACGGAGTGGAACGCGTATGAAAGGCATAATCCTCGCGGGCGGCAGAGGCACCCGCTTCTACCCGAGCACCAAAGCCGTCAGCAAGCAGCTTCTTCCGGTCTATGACAAACCGATGATCTACTATCCGCTTTCGGTGCTGATGCTTGCCTCGATTAAGGATGTACTGATCATCTCCACGCCGGAGGATACCCCCGTTTTTGAGCGTCTCCTTGGTACCGGCGAAAAACTCGGCATGCGCTTTACCTACAAAGTACAGGAGACGCCGCGGGGACTTGCGGACGCGTTTATTCTGGGCGAGGAGTTTATCGGTGACGATTCCGTTTGCCTCATCCTCGGCGACAATGTCTTTTACGGGCAGGATTTGACCGCGACGCTCAACGCCGTGATGCAGCGGGACTGGGGTGCGACCATTTTCGGTTATCCCGTCAAAGACCCCAGAGCATTTGGCGTGGTCGAGTTTGATGAAGAAAACAAGGTGATTGGGATAGAGGAGAAGCCGGAGCATCCAAAGTCCAACTACGCCGTTCCGGGCCTCTACTTTTACGACAACCGCGTGGTCGAGATCGCAAAACACGTTCGTCCTTCCGTACGCGGCGAAATCGAGATTACATCCATCAACAACGCCTATCTGACGCTGGGAGACCTGCATGTGGAGCTGTTGGGGCGCGGTATGGCCTGGCTTGACACGGGTTCACCGGAAGGGATGCTGAAGGCAGCCGAGTATGTGGAAGCGGTACAATCCCGTCAGGGGTTCTACGTTTCCTGCATCGAGGAGATCGCCTGGCGACGCGGATTCATCAGCACGGAGCAGCTCAAAACGCTTGGCGAAGAGCTGCGCATGACGGAATACGGCCAATACCTGCTGGCGCTTGCGCGGGAGGAAGAAGCATGAATATTCTCGTTACCGGCGGCGCGGGATTCATTGGCAGCAACTTTGTCCGGTGGCTCAAAAGAAACGCGCCGGAACATCTCGTCGTCAACGTGGATGCGCTGACATACGCGGGAAATCTGGAGAACTTGAGCGATATTCCGCAGGATGCAGGATATCGCTTTGTGCGTGCGGATATTCGCGACCGCGCAAAGATGAACGAGATATTCTTCGAATACGACATCACGCATGTGGTCAACTTCGCCGCGGAATCGCACGTCGACCGCAGCATTGTCGACCCGGAGCTGTTTCTCTCCACCAATGTACTAGGCACACAGGCACTGCTTGACACCGCAAAGCAACAGTGGAAGCTTGCGCCTGAGGATAAATACAGCCGCGATTTTAGAGATGGCGTAAAGTTTTTACAGGTTTCGACCGATGAAGTTTACGGTGCGCTGGGCAAAGAAGGCTTTTTTACCGAGAACACACCGCTTGCGCCCAACAGCCCGTATTCTGCGGCAAAGGCGAGCGCCGATCTTGTTTGCCGGGCTTATCACGAGACGTTCGGCCTGCCGACGAACATCACGCGCTGTTCGAATAACTACGGCCCGTATCAATTCCCGGAGAAAATGATTCCGTTGATGATTCACAACTGCATGGAAGGCAAGCCTTTACCGGTCTATGGCGACGGGATGCAGATTCGCGACTGGCTGCATGTGGACGATCATTGCAGCGCGCTGTACGCGGTGCTCACGCGCGGTGCGTCGGGAGAGGTCTACAATATTGGCGGCAACAACGAGCGCGCAAATCTGGATATTGTGCGTCTCATCGTTCGTTCGCTCAACGCGAATGAGGAGTTGATCCAGCACGTAAAAGATCGACCAGGACACGACCGCAGATACGCAATCGATAACACAAAGATTACGACACAACTCGGTTGGACACCAAGCTATACGTTTGAAGAAGGGATTCAACAGACGATCGTCTGGTATCAGAATCACTTGGAGTGGCTGGATCACGTTCTTTCGGGCTCGTATGCGGATTATTATGAACGGATGTATGCGCCGTCCTTCCGGTAATAAGAAAGACGCGGGAAGAATATCAAGATATTGTCGATGCTACACAACCTGTATGTGAACCTCTGAGCAATGGCTGGCATGCCCCTGAAAAATGAATACAAGTTTGGCATAATGAATAATCGTATGTGTAATGATGAATAAACATTCCGGTTTTACGGAATGGATTCAGTTTTTTGCATCTATTTTTTAGACGCGGAATGTGACATTGTTCGGATATATTTTTGCGATAATTGTAATAACAGTTCATTTTTAAGCTCGGTTTACGCCGAAAAGCTTTCGATATGAAAAATTTGTACGAAATCTGTTACATTTCAAATGACTAGTTGAAATTATCTAACTGTTAGTGTAGTATACAATAAGTGAGCGAATATGAACTGGAGTATACGCAGGCGTGATTCACAATATCGTACCAGAATATATTTCCTGCGTTTTGCTGGCGCTGATCGGCGTCTATATGCTGTTTGACAAAAAATCCAGATCGCAGAAAGAAACGATCTTTCAAATTAGTCTTGTATTCGCCATTATCGCGAACATCAACAACATTTTTTCGATTTACACGATGGAGAACGCCGCTCGAATGCCCGTGTTGCTCAACGTGACGCTCAATACGTTTTACTATTTTGCGGTTGCCGTGTTGACCACGATGGTCTCTATCACAACCTACGCCACCATGTTTGAAGGGCGCTATGACGAACCCCGGCTGAAAACCGCGATCGTCATTTCGCTCTCTTTATTTTTCATAGAGGTTGCTCTGGTTTTGGCGAACCTTGCAACCGGTTGGATCTTCTACTTTGACGAGGGAAAAATCTACCACGCCGGGCCTCTGAACGCAGTTGGTGTTCTGTTTTTAATCATCGCAATCTTGAATGTCGTGTTGTTTGGTATTTTAGAGAGAAAACGAGTTAAGAAATCGTTTCGGTTGATTTTTTTTGTATTGCCTACGATTGCGGCAATACTCGGACTGGTGCAGTACTTCTTTCCAAGCACGGTCTTGACGGGAACGATCATCGGCTTTTCTTTGCTGACGCTCTTCATTGCGGGTCAACAGCAGCGCGCGCGTGTGGATGCTTTAACCGAACTCTCCAACAGGGAAGCTTTTTTTAACGATATCAGCCGACTTTGTCAAAAAAAGACGTCTTATTCTATTATCATCATCGGACTGAAGAACTTCAAACAAGTCAACGGAATACTTGGACAGCGTGCGGGCGATGCGTTGCTCTATTCGGTCGGTACCTACCTGTCGCAACTGGAATCGAGAGCGACGGCATATCGCACCTCCGGCGTTCAGTTTACGTTGGTGGTAAAAGAGATGGACCCGATTGCATATGAGGCGATGTTTCAGTCCATCATCAAACGCTTTTCGGAACCCTGGAAGACGGACGCATGCTGCGCGGAACTGCGCGCGATCTTTGCGGATATCCATTATCCGGAGCATGCAGCCGGTGTGGATGAGGTAATCGCGTCGCTGGAATATGCGACAAGGCTTGCAAAAGAAGACCCGAACGGCAAACCGGTGCGTTTTTCCACACAACTGAAAAACAAGTTTGAGCGTAGAAACTATGTCATTTCACAGATGGAGAAAGCCCTGCAACAGGACACGTTTTTCCTCAACATTCAGCCTGTCTACGACATCAAGCAGCAGCGCTTTACAGGCGGCGAGGTGCTCCTTCGCTTGAATGAGGACAACGGCATGCCAATCTCGCCGGGAGAATTCATACCGATCGCAATCGAAACCGGAATTGCAACAAAACTCGGTTTGATGGTGATGGAGAAGGCCTGTCGTTTCTTGCATGCAAATCAGGATATTGATATCGGCTGGCTTTCAATCAATATCTCTTCGCAGCAGGACGAGTTTGACGTAACGGTTCATCATCTGGAAATGCTGCTGGAGCAATACGGCGTTGCACCCGAGCGAATCAAGCTGGAGATTACCGAGATGGTACTTTTGGAGGACTTGGAACGCGCGCATGTGACAATGGATGAACTCAACCGCCGCGGAATCGGCGTGTATTTGGACGATTTCGGCACAGGGTATAGCAATCTGGTCAACGTTATGACGCTGCCGTTTGAATGCGTAAAGATTGACAAGGGGTTCATTCGCAACGTTGCGACGCACCCCAAATCGCTCGTCCTGCTCCAAACCATTGTGCAGGGATTGAGAAGCATGAACGTCATTGCGCTGGCGGAAGGCGTTGAAACCGAGGAGCAGGACAACATCGTGCGGGAGCTGGGCATCGACCGCATTCAGGGATACTACTATGCGCGTCCGATGGCGACCGAGGAGTTTGCCTGGCTGATCAGCGAGCGTTGCCCGATCTGCCCCATACCAACCGTGAAAAACGATTGATGAAGTTACAATAGAATGAAACGCCGCG
>CAYVAO010000164.1:0-5419 GCA_964448895.1 uncultured Christensenella sp. | reverse complement strand
TTTTGTTGGAAAAAAGTCATGACTGGATCAAGTCGTCATATACACGACTATACAACAAAAAGCAGAAATTATTCTGAATCAGCCAGTTTTTTTCTTCACGCCGCTGTCCATATCGCCTGTCACACCGTAGAAAAACGCTTTTCCGTATCCGCAGCATCTTCACATTTGTTGTATTTCGTGCCGTCTATCCATATCGGAAAATAAACACGCACGAAATCTGTTTTTTCTCGTTCCGAAGGCTTGATGGCACTGGCAAAATCATCCTATAATACAGCTATGCCGTATAATTTTACACATGCGCTGGTCGGCCTTACCGCGCTCAAACACACAAACAAGGCCACTTCCGACTTGGTCAAGGCAAACCTTGGTGCGTTTTTAATCGGCACCATGGGCCCTGACCCATATTTCGGGGACGCCATGCCAAAGCCCGTCTTTACCAAGAGCCGCGTTGACCTCGCGGAAAAGCTGCACGGGCTGGATGCGCGCGCTCTCTTTTCCGCGATGTTCCCGCTTGCAAAGGACAGCGCGCCAAAGCAGGCATATGTGCTTGGTTTCCTTTGCCATTTTCTGCTGGATACCAACGCGCATCCCTATATTGAGGCGCGTTTTTCAGGCAAAGCGCATACGCCCGCCGAGATTCAAATCGACCTGATGATGACCACGCACGCAGCGCATCCCGGCGTGCCGGAAAAACCGCGCGTGTTTTACAAGACGCCGCATCTGCGCGAGCTGGACGGGCTGCACACCCAACTAGCGGAAGCTTTGTTTACGATGCAAACGAAGGGCGCTTTTGCGCGCGGATACCGCAAATGGATTCTCGTGAACACGCTCTCTTACGATCCGCAAAACCGGAAGCTCCCTTTCTTTTCCAATATTGAGCGATTGTTTCATACGCCGGGTAAGATCACGTCTTTCCTCGTGTCGCGTCATTCCGACCCGAACGATCGCCTGAACCTGAATCATGCCGTCTGGCGCGCGCCCTGGGACGAAACCCCAAGAACGGAATCCTTTGTCGAGCTGTTTGATCACGCCTGTCAGGAAGCGCCGGCATTGATGAACGCCGCGCTAGCTGCGATGCAGAGCGGTAACGACGCGGAAGCGATAATGCTCATCGGCGCACGGAGGATGGATGCAAGACCTGTTTAACCGCGTCAGCGGTTGTTGTTTTACCGGTCACCGGCCGGATGCGCTGCCCGCATATGGAAACGAGCAGGCCGAGGAGATGCTCTCCCTCGTCTATCTGCTCAATCGAGCGGTTGAGCGCGCAATTGAAGATGGCGTGACCGAGTTCTTCGTTGGCGGCGCGCAGGGGTTTGACACGCTGGCTGCCGAATGCGTCATTCGGCAGCAGGAGGCGCACCCATCGCTCACGCTCCATCTGGCGCTGCCCGGCAAGAACCAAACGGACGGCTGGAACACGCGCGACAAAGCGCGATATGCTTCTATATTAAATAAGGCAAACGAAATTTGGTACGCGGCGGAGAGCTGTTCGCTGGAATCGATCAAGCGCAGAAACCGCTATCTTGTCGATCACGCGGGCCGGGGCATCGCATATTTACGGCGTATGCGCGGCGGCACGCTCTATACCGTCAACTACGCGCTCGATTCCTCCATTCCGGTCGATAATCTCGCTGAACGGATGATGCTCCTGTAAATATCAACGTTTCAAGCAGCACAAACGGCACGTGATCGAACGACGTGCTTTTTATTTACTTGCCAGCAATTTTTATTCATGCTACAATCCGTATCACTGTTTGTATGCATACAAAAAAACGCGCAGTTATTGCCGTTTTCGTTGGTATTGTTGTTCGTATGCGCAGTAGAAATCTAGGAAAAATGGTTATTATGGAAGAAAACTCGATCCCATCCGCCTCCGCGCGGATCAACAAAATGGCGATACAGCCGGAAGGAAAGCTGCTCTTTGGCATGGGAGCGCCGCTTGCGCTGTCGATGTTGATGCAAGCCGTCTATAACATTGTAGACAGCATCTTCGTCTCCTATCTCGGTGAAAACGCGCTGACCGCGGTTTCGCTCTCGTTTCCGATCTTTATGCTCATGATCTCCGTCGCCGTCGGCACCGGCGTAGGCATCAATTCGCTGATTTCGCGCCGCCTTGGCGCAAAGCGGCACGACGAAGCGGAGCACGCGGCGGGCAACGGCTTTACGCTGATGCTGCTTTCGATGCTGGTGTTCGTACTGCTCGGCGTCTTCGGCACGCGCCCGTTCATGCGGGCTTATACATCTGTTCCGCAGACGTTTGAATACGGCGTCTCCTATCTTTCCATCATTCTGACCTGCTCTGTCGGTATGTTCATGCAGGTCTATTGCGAGCGTATTTTGCAATCGCAAGGCAAGAATTTTTACGTGATGCTTGTGCAGATCATCGGAGCGGTGTTCAACATCATCTTCGACCCGATCCTCATCTTCGGTCTGCTCGGTTTTCCGAAGCTTGGCATGGCGGGCGCCGCCATCGCAACCGTTGGCGGGCAGATTCTCGCAATGTTGATTTCGTTTGTGCTCATCTTCAGCAAGAAAAACGAAGTTCGCCTGCGTGCAAAGCATCTGCGGCTCAGCGGCTCCGTCGTTCGTGAAATCTACGCGGTTGGTTTTCCGAGCATCATTCTTCAGGCGCTCGGCACGGTGATGACGCTCGCGCTCAACGGCATTCTCATCGCGTATACGGAGACCGCCGTCGCGGTATTCGGCGTGTATTTCCGCGTGCAGTCCATCGCCATGATGCCGCTTTTCGGCATGACAAACGCCTCCATGAGCATCATCGCCTTCAACTACGGCGCGCAAAACAGAAAGCGCGTGATGCGAACCTGGCGGCTTTCGCTGATCACCGGGCTCGTGATGATGTCCATCATGGTGCTCGCCTTCCTGCTGCTGCCGGATCAAATCCTGAGTCTTTTTAACGCGACGGATGAGATGCTACGCATTGGTCGCGCTGCGATGACCATCATTCCGCTGGGTCTGGTTTTAGCTAGCGTCAGCATCGTGTGCTCCGTTATGTTTCAGGCCGTCGGAAAAGGAACTTACAGCATGTATCTTTCTCTCGCGCGGCAGCTCTTTGTGCTCGTTCCCGTAGCCTGGCTGCTCTCAAAGCTGTTTCACGAGGTCACCGCGGTCTGGTGGGCGTTCCCGATTGCGGAAGTGTTCACCATCGTGCTGTCGTTGTGGATGTTTTATCGAATCTATCATGATCGCATTCGCACCATGCCGCCGGAACCGCCGGTTCTCGCATAATCTATCCAACAGACGCTTACTTGCGTCTGTTTTTTAAATTTGCTCGATTTTTGGCAGATTGCGTTTAGTGATTGCGCAGCGGTTCGTAATATGCGAAAATAGCCAAAAGGGGGATGAACTGCATGGAACGTATTACAAAACAGAATTATTACCTCTCGATCGCCGCCGAGGTGGCAAAGCGCTCCACCTGTCTGCGCAGGCAATACGGCGCTGTCATCGTGAAAAACGACGAGATCATCGCAACCGGCTACAACGGCGCGCCGCGCGGAGACGAAAACTGCTGCGATGTCGGCTCCTGCTGGCGGGATCGGCACAACATTCCCCATGGCGAACAATATGAAAAATGCGTCGCCGTCCACGCGGAAGCAAACGCCATCATCAGCGCAAGCCGAAACGAAATGCTTGGCAGCACGCTGTATCTCTATGGTTTTGAGGGGTTCGATCGCCCGATCGAGAACCCTGCGCCGTGCATCATGTGTACGCGCCTCATCAAAAACGCGGGCATCGATCGCGTGATCAATCAATTGGGAGAAGTAACGCTATGAATCAAATGCGGGTTGGCGAAGGTACCGTCGTTCTGCTTGCGGGCGGCGGAAAAGTGTATACCGACGTTGCGGCGCGCTTTACGCGCAGCGAGCGGGGGTTAAGCGAGATCATCGCCTCGCCTTATAACGCGGATCTCGTGCGCAGCATCATCGAAAAAGGACACCTGGCCGCAACGGAGTTCGACTATTTTCTCTTTGGCGTCGAGGGATATTCCCGCGTGACGGAGGTGCAGCTGGTTAGAAAGCGCCTCGCAAGCTATCTGATCAAGAGCGGTCGCGTACAAAAAGGCGGCAAGCGCTCCTACGACGTCGTGCTGCCGGACTCGATTTTACCGCACCGCGCGGATTGTACGCTTCCGGACGGAACCACGGTTTCGCTATGCGCGGTCGATCTGCTAAACATGCTTGAAGAATGGTATAACGCGGGCGTAGAAGACGGGTATAAAGAAGAAGACCTGCGCTATCTCAAACCGCAGGCGACGGAGTTTAAGGCGTTGATCGGCATGAACGCGCATGCGCTGCTGGATTGGTTCAAAATTCGCTGCTGCAAAAACGCGCAGACGGAGATTCGAGACCTCGCCAATAAGATGATGCATCTTTGTAAAGAGGCGGCGCCCGCTTTGTTTGAGGATGCCGGCCCAAGCTGCGTCTCCCTCGGCTACTGTCCGGAAAACGAGTTTCAGCATCCTTCCTGCCATATCATCCGCAAAAAAGAAGCGCTGGAGTTGTTGCGAAATGCCACAAAACACTCGTAAAGCTTATATGGTCTGCCGCCGATGCAAAACGCGCTTTTCCGGCGCGTATTGCCCGTACTGCGGCTCCGAAAACGGTGCCGCGCGGCCGGGCCCCGGCAGAGGCGGGTTGCTCGGTGGTTTGCTTCGCTTTGTCTTTTCCCTCATCGTCCTTGCGATCATTCTCTCCGTTGCGTTTATCGTGCTGGACTACAGCGCCTCCGCTTCGGGAGACACGCACGGTGCCGCGCGGGCAATTCTGGACAGCGCGCGCTACGCGATTCCGAAGAATATCCTCGACGGCTATGCAGAGATCAAGGTAGAGTTTCTAGATCGCTGGGTCACGCAGATCATCGAATTCTTCCGCGTATTGTTCAGCTAAACAGCGTATATACAAAAGAGCGTCCGGTTCAAACGGACGCTCTTATTCTATTGCTCCCTTAGGCCGCGATACAGTTCCAACCGACGATCAGCAGCGCCAGCACGGCGGCCCCGCAAAAGGCCGCAGCAATCATACCTTTCATCCCCAACTTTCGTACCTTTATCTTCGCAAGAAACGCAATCGCGGTCACAAGCAGACACAGCGCATAGAGCAGCAGAAATCCGCTCTTCATCACGGAACGCAGCGTATAGATCATCGGGATCAGAATCGCAACCGTGGTAACGGGGAGACCATCGTAGTAGACGCGCTTAGTGTTTTCGCAAAACTCGAGTTCTTCCTCAGTGAGGTTGTAGTAAGCGAGCCGAATCAGCGCGGCAAGCACGTACACAACCAGCGCCGCCGCCTCGTACCAATGCGTCAGCCCGATGGAGAAACCGATCGCCACAGGCAGCACGCCAAAGCAAATCAAGTCCGCCAAAGAATCAATCTGAATGCCAAATTTCTTCTCATCCTCT
>CAYVAO010000163.1:0-5421 GCA_964448895.1 uncultured Christensenella sp. | reverse complement strand
ATTATTGATTTGCATTTTTGCAAGAATCGCGCAGATTTCGCTCTATTCATACACTGCGTTTTATCAAGAACTCAACTCGGACTCGGCAAGCGACATCCTGCATGCGCAGATGATTGTTTCGCAAGGGCACTTGCTGTTTGCGGATAATTGGTATGTTTCAACAGAACTGCATGTGCTCGGTGTCAATATCCTCCCCACGATCCTGTTTTATTTCGGCTTGTCTTCCCGGCTGGTTTGGGCGCTTACGTGCGGTATTGGCGCGATTTTTATCTCCATTGCGGTGTATTTCGCCATGCGCATGCTACGCTTAGAACGGTTTGAGTCGCTGCTTGCGAGCCTTTTAATCCTTCTACCAACGGGTGAATTGGCGCTCTGGACTTATATTCACCCTTCCTATCAGGCGTTTCTGGTGCTGCTTATACTGCTGATTGCTTTTTTAACCGAACTGATTGCAACCAACACGCGCAGATGGCAGATCTGCGCGCTCGGTGTTCTGGTATCGTTCTTGTGCGGCATTTGCGGATCCAGACTGATCATTCAGGGGATGCTTCCGGTGCTGCTATTTCTTGCGTATCGCTTTTTTCGAAAGCACGCACGGGATGAGATCCATCTTGCATTGGCGAAAGACGCGATCGCGCAAAACTGGACCGTGCTGCTTTGCTTTGCGGGCATGGCTGCGGGATATATCCTCTATGAATTCGTTTTATGTGATACATTCGGTCATGGCAAAACTTGGATAACGTTTGCCGCAGTGCAAGAAATCAGTCAAAATCTGCTGCGGGTACCGGAAGCATTGCTGGTGATGTATGGACTCCCGTATGAAGTGAATACCATTGGGAAAGGGATTGCGTTTGCAATTCAGATTGTATTCATTCTGACGTCTCTGTCCTGCTGCATCTGGTTGATCGCCTCGCGCAACCGGCTGGATATCCGCAAAAGCACATCGGTAAAAATCGCGGCGGTATTGTCACTCTTTAGCTTTTTTATGCTATGCCTCATGCACGCTCCTGAGGCGGATGGTCCAACCTGGCGGTATGTTGCGCTAGGCGCTTATTCGTTGCTGCTGGCGATTCCCCTTGCAATCAGCAACTGGAATCGGAGGTCGCTTCGTTATGTGCTGGCCATTGCGATCGCGCTTCTTGCCTTTGCGTATCCCGGCTATCGACAAGCAAGAGAAATTAGTGAAGGACTCAGAGAACCCTATCATCCGCCGGAATACATTTGCTATTTAGAAGAAAATCACTATACGTTTGGGGAAGCGACGTTTTGGAACGCCAATGTCAACACGGTGCTTTCGGATGGAGAGATTGCAATCAAGCCGGTGTTTAACGACGAGAAACTATCGTTTTATACTTGGTTGACGCATAAGGATTACATCGATCGAGAAGCGGAGTTTTTGTTGATGACGCAGGAAGAATATGAGCAGCGCTTGGAAAACGGTTGGCAAACACCGTACAAGTTGGTCTTTTCGGACGAGGATTATATGATTTTTGCAGATAGCGAAGCCGGTTTGCCTTGACTTGTTGATGATGAAAAATCGGGATTCGTTTAACTATCATTTTTTGAATCCGGCGGGAATCATAAAAAGCAGCTCTTTCTGATGAAGGAGCTGCTTTTATGCTTGCGTTGATGATTCAAAATTATCGCTTAATAAGCGATGCAGATCACGTCGTATCTGGTTGAAATATACGCCAAACGGTTTTCGGAATCCGGTACAATAGATCGTACCCAGGGGCCGACCCAATACGTCCGAAGCACCTTGTAGGTATTCAGGTCCATGATCCGCAACGTGTTGTCCACGATGCTGCCGGCGAACAACAGGCCGTTTTTCTGATCGATTGCCACCGACCTTACGCCGATATTGCCGTTGATGGAACCTTTGTTTTCCAAAGTCAAGGGATCGTATCGAATGATTTTGGATTTGAACGGGGTAGCGATCAATAGTTCATCATGGCTCACGTCCAGAACCATTCGATTTCCGAACTCGCCGGTTTCGACAGAGTTGACGACCTCGTGACTTACCGTGTCAAGCAAATAGTAACGATCATCCCGGAAGCTGGAACCCATATACAGGATGGATTGACTTGGATTTAGGTAGATATTCCAGGCATTCAGCGGCTCGTCGTAAACAACGTCGCCGGATTCCCGGTCTACGATTAAAAACGGACTGCCGGAGTCCTCATCCGCTTCGGAAGAAAGAATAATCTGGCCATTTTGTTGATCCCAGACAATCCACACATCTCCGCGCGCCAAATGCGGTATCGGTATTCTCTCTTTTATCGCTAGATCGGGTACGTTAAAAACGATGATTTCATCCGCTGTCGGATAGTACATTTCATTGGCGGAGAGATTCAGCGCAAAGCTTTGCGCATTTACGTTTGTTGACTCGGATAGTTTGGCGGGATTGCTCAGGTTGGTGGTGTCATAGGCCAGCACTTGATCCGTGCTATGACCCGCAACATAGAGCAGCTTGTTCTTTGGATCGAGCTCAATCCAGTTATAATCGCCTTTTACAATAACCTGGGTGCTTTTATCATAGAACAGATACTTGCCGAATTTCGTTATATACGTTGTCCGGATAGAAGCGACCGACAGAAAAATCACCAAAACTGCTAAAACGCGAAGCAGTGTTTTTCTTTTTTTCGGATGACGGCTTCTTGCTTGAAGCGTGTCGTCGGTCGTTTGTTCTTCTCGATGAGGGTTTTTCTTTTTGCGATTCCATTTTTCTATGAAGTGCACGATCACGAAGAAGCAAAGCGTTGCTAATAGAAAAATCAGCGCGCGAACAGGAACGCTGCTTGCATACGGAAAGGTAAAGTCCGCGTGATCAATCACCCAGGAAAGGAGGTCTTTGATCAAAGGAATGTTCATGATGTGGCACCTCAAAGCCATTTCTATCAAGTCCGGGTTTGGTTACGCATACAACTCTATCATACCGGAAAAATCAGAGCACCACTTTACGGCTCAGCGGTCGCAATTTCGGCTTCGCTTTCCAGCGAAGCGTTCTTGAGCATGGAGCGATCCAGCAATAGAATCACGCCGCCAATGACAGCGTCTATGATCTGGATGAACAATGCGAGAAGCGAAATGCTCAGCGCCAATTCGTTTGAGACGCCGAAGATGCTTAAGAATCCGACCAACGTCGTTTCCCGCACGCCGAGGCCTGCAAATGATATGGGTAACAATAGCGCAACGGAAAGGATGGCAAAGATCCAACACCAGTCCGCGAACGGCACTTGAACGGAGACCGCGCAACCCAGGTAATACATGCTGGCTGCTAAAATCGCCTGAAACACGACGCCGATTAGAACGGTGGCAACGAGAACGAGCGGCGTACGCATGTAGGACTGCCAGCTGACGAGAAACAACCGCAGTTTTGAAACCAGCTTCGTTGATTTTTCGGAGTGTTTTGCAATGGCATCCAGGATGGCGTTGATCAAACGTGAAACAACGGGAATCGCCGGAATCGCCAAACATACGCCAAGCGCAAGAACGCAGACGGCAAACCAAAATGCCATTTCACCGCTTGGAAGTTTATTGCTCATAAATACGCCGAATATCCCGACAAGCAGGAGTCCAACCAACCCCACAATTTTGTCTACGATTACGCTTGTAGTGATCTCCTGCGTCGAGAGACTCGGGCTGGAGCGTTTGACGTGAAACACCTTTGCGGCCTCGCCAAATAGTTGTCCCGGCAAAATGGTTGTATATAGCCGCGAAACGAATACCATTTTCAACAGCAGGATAAAACTTGATTTTTTACAGAGGAGATTCCATCGAACCGCTGCGATAACATGCGCGATCTGCATCGCAACAATAGCAGCGATGACGAAAGGAACATTCGCTGTTTTTATGATGAATAAAAGCGCTTGCCAATCGCACTTACGAAACAAAAAGTATAACACAACGATAGAAAACAGCAGCTTTGCGATTGTTTTCCAGATTTTATTTTTTGGTGGTTGTTTTTCCAATCTGTCACCTGTTGCCGACGGTTTGCGATCCAATTCGCTATCGGCCGATCTTATCAACTTGAGCACCTGTTTTCAGAGGAACACGGTTTTTTGGCGGTCATTCATCGGTGTGCGTAGAGTCGCAACGATGTACGGACTCGCTTTTACCGGATCAGTCTTGTGTTGGCGAGACGGTCTCTATCTCTTCCCGTATGGTGTATGACTTATCGTTGGTCAATTCGCGATATGTTTTGGATACGATATCCGCGATCAATCCAAATACAAAGAACTGAATACCTGCAATGAGAAGCAGCGCGGTTAAAAGCGGCCAACCGGTATTGCTGATTTCTCCTCGAACAATGAATTTTACGATGGTAATGACGCCGGTCACGGTGCCGCCAAAGAGGAGATAGAGGCCGGTCGTTCCAAATAGATGGAGCGGACGGGACGCGAATTTTGACCAGAACCATAGGCTGATCATATCCACGAAACCCTTGAACGTGCGCTTCCAGTTGTATTTTGTGACGCCTGCCGTACGCGGACGATGGTTGACCACCATTTCACCGATGCGAAAGCCTTTAATCTTCAGCAGTGCGGGGATGAACCGATGCATTTCCCCATATAAACGTACGCCGTCAAAACATTCTTTCCGATATACTTTCAGGCTGCAACCGGAGTCGTGGATCCCATCGTGTACGATCAGCCAGCGCAGCATGTTTGCCCCGCGCGATGTGAACCGCTTAAAAAAAGTATCCTTACGGTTCTTCCGCCAACCGCTGACGACGTCCAAATTGCTTTTTTCCAGATATGCGATCAATTCGGGAATATCGGCCGGATCGTTTTGCAAGTCCCCGTCGATGGTAACGATATAATCATACTTCGCCGCATGAATGCCGGCGTCCATCGCCGCGGTTTGACCGAAGTTGCGGCGCAAACAGATCAGTTTCAGTGGGTAGAGCGTTTTTGCGATTGCTACGGTCTGATCCGATGAACCGTCATCGATGAAAATAATCTCATAAGGTAGCTTCATGCCTTCCAGTGCGGAATGAATCTGGCGATGCAATTCAGCAACATTGCCTTCTTCGTTGTACAATGGCGCAACGAGCGAAATCCCCTTCATGTTGTATCATCCTTCACAGTTATTTAGAGATGTATTCAAAGTCTTAATGAACACTTCATATGAGCGAATAAAACGTTTTCATATCCGTCCGGATATAATGCCGGAACAATAGGCAATTTTAGAAGACGGATGAACCAATACACAATATAAAAGCAAAAAGCCAGTATTGCTTATATTCTGGTCTATTGTAGTATTCTAATTTTATCCTTGTCAACTTCTATTCTCTGTCTGTCAAGAAATCAACTTCATACACTGGAAGTGGTAAGATAATCTGGACACCAAGTTAAGATAAAATGTGGAACGGTCACTCTCTTGATTCCGGAATTTGGGGGTATCTGTTTGAACGATTGA